>CAXTDD010000006.1:0-19416 GCA_964242955.1 uncultured Rubrobacteraceae bacterium
TGGAGCATCCGTGCCCGCTTCACACGCAGAAGCACTCCCTATTGGCGCAAGCTCTTAGGCGAAATGTATTGCAGTGTCTCCAGCGAAACGGATAATGGCGGGAAACGGGGGTGTGGGGGCCGCATTCGCATAGGCCTTACCGGACGGCTCACGACGAGCTCAGAGGCTACCGATGGGCCAAAAGCGTCGCACTCCGGAACCGAAGACCGGGGCGGGACTGCACGGCGAACGGGAGGCTAGGCGCTGAGATCCGCTGAGAAGTTGCTGGAACGGTACGGGCTCGACGCCGCGCTCACTTACGAAGAACGACCCCGAACTGTGGGCTGCGGTGTTGGCGCAGCACTGGACGAAACTCGATGACTCGGGGGCACGGCTTCCAAGTCTCCGTTTCTGCGTTGGCCCTCCGGACATCGGTGCGAGTGTCCGGCTGACAGAGGCGTGGCGGCTTGAGGTAGCGGCGGCCGGCTTTCAGTCCCAAATGGTCCGGGGCTTCGAAGAACCGCACTACCCCCTACCGTGTCTCCGTATCGGGCGTCCGAGCGCCGGCCTCGAGGAGGTAGTGGTGGACGCAGGTCGGATGGCGGGGCCGCTCGCGGGGTCCGGTGCGGCGACAACACCGCCAGCCGCTCAAGCCCCTCCTCAACCTCCGGGTTTGAGGAGCGCATGAACCAGTCGACGAAGCGTTTGATCTCCGTCCGGGCGACGCTGCCGGGCAGCAGGCGCAGGGCCTCGGTGCTCGAGGGATACGGCCGGGCGAAGACGTAGCCCCGCCTCACGGAGACTGCTGCTCTGGTCCGGGCGCCCGGCGCGCGCGGCGCATCGCGTCCGTCGCGGAACAGCCCCCGACCGTCACCCGGTCTCGGTTTCGAACCCTGCGTCGCCCCCCCAGACTGGGTGTGCGTGTGCAACATTTTCCGCTTTCGCCGCCTCGAATAGCTCGTCGTCGAAGGTGAGCACCAGCACCCGTGCCTCCCGTTCCCGCTCTCTCCGGTCGTCTTCGAGGGTGAGCTGGCGCGCCCTGTTTCGCAGCTCGTGGCGCAGGTGCAGGGCTGTCGCCAGGTGCACCGCATCGTAGCCGCGAAGAGCGTGCTCGTGTGCTACCGTCGCCGCGCGCTCTAGCAGGGCGGGATCGGTCGGGCGGACCAGGTAGCGCGCGCCCGCGTCGTCCATTAGCTTCCGCACAACCCTCTCGTAGGACTCGGCGGAGATGGCCTTCCGGCGCTTGAGCATCCGCGCGAACGCCGCCCTGGCCTCCACGTACCCGACGGCGGATATAGAGACCGCGCCGCCAGAACGGCGGTGGACGTCCACCAGGTCGCGTACCCACCGGCTGTGTTCTTCGGCGACGTACAGTTTGAGCAGCGCGGACGTGTCCAGGTAGAGGACCACCTGCTACCCGGACGTCCTAGTAGTCCCTGCGGCGCTTGTCGGTGAGGAGCAGGTCGGAGACGCCCTCGCCCGGCGGGAACTCTTCGGCCTCCCCGGCCGGGACGCCGACGGGCTCGCGGGAAGCGTCCTTCACCCGGGAGAGCGCCTCCTCCAGCGGCAGCCCCGCCACGGTCAGCACTGACCCGTGCTCACGCTCGTAGTCCCGGCGCAGCCCTTCGAGGGTCTCCGCCTGCCCGTGGCCCGTTGCGTCTGCGAGTCGGTCCACCGCCAGCGCCAGCAGCGTCGCCGCGCCCTCCCGCGAAGCGCGCTCGTCCTCGCGCCCGGTGGTTAGCCGCCTGGCGCTGACCCCCAACGCCTGCGCGAGCGCCTTGATCGTGCGTCCCTGCGCGCCGCGTTCGCCCTTCTCCAGGGCGTGGATGGTGGAGCGCGCCACCCCGCTCTCTGCCTCCAGCTCCCTTATCGTGCGTCCCGCCTCCTCCCGAGCGCCCCGCAAACCCGGCAGAAGTATGCCCTTACCGCGTCCCGCGGCGTTCCGACGGACCTCTCCGCTTCCTCCCTCCACGCCGCTCGCGCTCAAGACGGTGCTCCTCCTCATGCCTACCGGAACGGCGTCAACCGTCGTCGCAACAGCCGTCGCCGTAATGTACCTGAAAAGGTATAGAAAGACGAGGAGACACATCTGTGTGCTAAAATGCATCGATAATTGTTGTACAATGTAGCTGAAAAACTCAGAACCTTGGAGAGGAGCAGGAGGGTGGCGGGCGTTGGGTTCGGAGAACAAGGCGGGGGAACGTTGGGCGAGGGGGCCGTCATCTACCTCGGCGACGATTGCGGGGGGTTCGGCAGCGACGGCTTCCACGGCACTTACTTGGTATTTGACGGGATCGCGGTCTACCGGGTGCTGGTGCCCGAAGGCATCGATGAGCCCGTCGGCTGCGAGTGCTCTCCGAGCGAGGACGCCTGGTTACGTTCGCCCGACCCCTGCGCGCACTGGCTTGCCGCCAACGAGACGCGAGTCTGGCTGGCAACCCGGCAGAAGTACAGGCTCGCTGACGCCAACTTTTTCGATGCCGCGTTGGAGCACCTGGAGTCGGCGCTGCAGATGGTGGCGACCACTAGGACCGTCCCCGAAGTGCGCGAGGAGGCCCGCGGCAAGCTCGAGTACGTGATTGCCCTGCTCCGGCGGGAGCGAGGGCTTGTGCTGGCCGATGTTGCCAGGGACCCGCGCTATCGCGGGCGCGGGAATGACTGAGGCCGTCATGAATGAGGTATTCCCGCGTCTCTGGGCTTTCGCCCGCCGGACGGAGAACCCCGTGGTCGATCGCACGCTTCGTACGGTGGACAAGGTTTCTCGCGTTTGGGCACGTCGCCGGTGGCGAAACACGCTTCCCGGACACCGATCGAGGTGGGACCGCAAGGGGCCCGTACGGGGGGGGGGTGGTTAGCGGCGGGGAAGGGGTGGGAATGGAACTGATGGTCGACTACGTGCACGAACTGATCAGCCCGCGCGGGCGCCCGTCGGAAGGCGACAGGTGCAGGGTGCAGGTGTATCGGGAGGCGGGCGAGCGGCCCGTGGTCGTGGCCACGGAGCTGCCGGACGGGGGCTGTATCGGCGACCCGGCCCACTACTACGCGGCGGAGGTGATCCTGCGCAACGCCCTGCCGACGCCGATAGTGTGGGTCGAGCACCAGACCCCGGAGACCGGGTTCGGCAGGGAGCTGTTCGCGGTCGCCGTCTTCCCATACCACGAGCCGAGGTGGGTGGACCGCGGGTTCAGCGTGGGCAGACCGGCCTGGAGGCACACGCGCAGGGATGCGGTCGAGGCCCTGATCGGCCGGCCTTTGGAACGGGCGCCAATGGACGGCTTCGGCACCGGCTGCCCGGGTCGGCCGTCGCGGCGCGAATCATGGAGATCGACGGGCGGAGAGGGGCGGCGTGGTTAGGAAGCGGGGCAACGGGGAAGGGTCCATCTCCCGCCACACGAAGAGCGGGCTGTGGATGGCCCGATACACGGTGGAGACGCCAACTGGCCCCAAGCGGAGTACCGTCTACGGCAAGAAGCGCGAGGAGGTCCGCGACAAGCTGACGAAGGCCCTGGCGGAACGGGCGGACGGGATCGTTTACGACGACGAGAACATGACCGTGGGGGAGTACCTAAACAGGTGGCTCAAGGGCTCGGTGCGCGGCTCCGTCCGCCAGAGCACCCTCGACCGCTACGAGGTAGCCGTCCGGGTGCACCTCAAGCCCGCCCTCGGCCGGCACAAGCTCAAGAAGCTCACCCCCGCACACGTCGCCAGCTTCTACCAGGACAGGCTCGAGGCCGGGTCCGCCCCCGCGTCCGTCAACAAGCTCCACGTCACGCTGCACAAGGCGCTGGACCAGGCCGTGAAGTGGCGCATGGTTCCGCGCAACGTCGCCGAGGTGGTGAAGGCCCCCAGACCGACGCCCACGAGGGAGATGTGCGCACTCTCCGTTGCGGAGGTGCGGCGCCTGCTCGAAACCGCGCGGGGCGACAGGCTGGAGGCCCTCTACGTGCTCGCCGTCCACACCGGCATGCGCCAGGGCGAGCTGTTGGCCCTCAGGTGGCAGGACGTCGACCTCGAGAACGCGACCGTGAGCGTCCGGCGCACGATGACCAAGAGCGGCGGACGTCTGCTCCTGGGAGAGCCGAAGACCAGGAAGAGCCGCCGCACCATACGCCTCACCGGAGCGGCGGTGGAGACACTGCGCGGTCACCTCGCCCGCCAGATTGGGGAGATAGAGCGCCTCGGCGACCTCTACGAGGACGCGGGCCTCGTGTTCGCCTCCGAGGCCGGCACCCTTTTCAACCCGACGAACCTGAGGAAGAGGTCGTTCGCGCGGATCCTTGAGCGGGCGAAGCTGCCGCGCGGCATCCGCTTCCACGACCTCAGGCACACCTGCGCGACATTGCTCTTCGGGCGAGGCGTCCACCCCAAGTACGTGCAGGAACTGCTCGGCCACTCCAGCGTCGGGATCACGCTCGACACCTATTCCCACGTTATGCCGGGAATGGAGGACCACGCCGCGAGGGCGATGGAGGCGGCCCTGTCCTTACGCGGCCCTGCGTGAGGCTTCGTCCGCAGAGCACGGCAAGGTCCCGATTTCCGACGGCTTTGGCAAATCCTTCGATCCCGACGGGAAAGGTCGGACACGGCGTCAATGATGGTCTACACTGCCGGGCCATGCTGACGTGGTGCATGCGCCCGCCGATGGAATCTCGGCGGAGGCGCCCCGATTAAGTCGCGATCGCCGATGAACGACGGTGCCCTGCGCACGGCCCTGCTCTGCAGGCTCGACCGCCGCCACTCGGACGACCCTGATACGCTCATAGTGCATGAGATGGGGCTGCGTCACGGCGCGGCGCGGGTGGACGTCGCCGTGGTGAACGGCTCCCTCCACGGCTACGAGCTCAAGAGTGACAGCGATTCGCTGAAGCGCCTCGCCCGGCAAGCGCGCATCTACAGCTCCGTGCTCGACCGGGTGACCCTGGTGGTCGGTGGGCGTCACGCTGAGGTGGTGACCCGGATGGTCCCCTCACTCCTTTTCGGACGTTGCTGCCGACGCCATCGCGTCCTGATGGTTCCCCGCTACGTAAGACCTTAAGAAGCAGCGACGGTACCGAGAAGCTCGGCGTACTTCTCGTGGACCGTCATCGCGCTCCTGGCCACATTCTCCCCGGGTTGGTCAGGTAAGACGGGGACCTCCACGACCCACAGCCGCTCCACGCTGCTCACGCGCAGCTCGGCATCTCCGACCCGTCTGCATCCGCCGTGGCGACCATCTGGCAACCTTCGCCGAGTGTTGCTCCGAGTTCGCCAGATCGCTCGCGCACCTCGCTATCCGCTCTTCGCTCAGGGCCCTTGTTGGTGTGGGAAAGCCCTCACGTTGAACCCTCGGCGCCAACGCCGGGCTCAACCCTCGATCTCACGGTAGATTCAAACCCCCCGCACGAGCACCCTGATGTTCTCGCCACCGTAGATACCGAAGTAGCGGAGGTCTACGATGGGAGGATTACCTGGATCGTTCAAGCGTAGCCGTCAGGTGCATCTACTCGCTACCGAGGATCGGTACATCCGAGCCGTAGCCGATGCCGAAACCACGGGGGAACGGATCGCTCGGGTCCAGCAGAAAGTCTGTTGTCGCCGTGACGTACGCACTGCCCCGAATGCTCGTCCGCAGCGCCTCGCGATCGCCAACTCTCGCGACCACGTTGACCCAACCGTGGTACGTGGTCCCGATCAACCCCTCGTGGACGAACATCTCACCAATCGCGAGCTCCCCGCGTGCGAACAGCTGCGCCATCCTGGCCGACGTGCCGGTGCCGCACGGGTCTCGTGCAATACCTGACTCGCCGTAGAAGACCGTGTTTCGAGCGACCTTCGTATCGCCCGACACCGGTTCGGTGAGCATGACGTGCGATATCCCACGAACCCACGGAGTCTCGGGGTGCACCGGATCGAGCACATCCTCAAGCGCCGACCGGATGGCACGGGCTGCCGAGAGGATCTGTTCCGCGCTGCTCGGAACAAGCTCTATCCCCAGGTCTGCTGCTCTAACGATGGCGTAATAGTTCCCGCCATAGGCGACATCGAGCATGAGCCGGCCCCATCGGGGAACTTGCACCTCGAAGTCGGCCACTTCCAGGAACGAAGGAACGTTCTCGACCGTCACCGATTTCACCGCCCCCTGAGTGACCTCCGCCTGCGCGCGCACCAACCCGGCGGGGACCTCGAGGACGACTTCGGTCATTGGCTCCGCCATCGGAACCGAGCCGCTCTCGACGAGTGCAGTCACCGTGCCGATGGTCCCGTGCCCGCACATGGGGAGCCACCCGCTGACTTCCATGAACACGACGCCGACATCGGCACGCGAATCACATGGGTCGAGCACGATGCTACCCGACATGCCGGCGTGTCCTCGTGGCTCGTACATGAGCAGCGTTCGAACGTCGTCCCGATTCTCACGCAACCAGTCGCGCTTCTCGGCGATACTTCCTCCGGGGACCGGCCCGACACCTCCCACGACTACCCTGACCGGTGACCCCACCGTGTGTGCGTCAATGATGTTGAACTGCCTAGACGACCTCACCAATTTCTCTCTCCCTGCGTACACTCCGTAGTTCACCAACGCGATGGTAACTTGTAGCAGTTTTGGACAAGGGGCGGCCTCTACCACTTTGTTGCGCTCGAGTCCGCTTCTTACGCGTTGGGGCTCTAGAGACCTAAGCGAACAGCGGCCCCAGATGCTCGTTCAGGAAGACGCCATCGGGATCGAATTGGCGCCGGATCTCGCGGAACTTGTCATACTGTGGGAATTGGCTATCCAGGCGGTCCACGGATGTGTAATGCAACTTGCCCCAGTGTGGTCGCCCGCCGTGTTCTGTGTAGAGTTCATCGATGCGACCAAAGAACTCCTCCGACGGCTTGCCCTCTGGTACCGTCGTGATGGAGACGACGGCGCTGTCGCGGCCGTAGTTCTGCGAGAGGAAAGCCTCGTCGGCGGCGCAGAAGCGCAGTTGCCCTGGCGAGTGGTTATCCGGGAACTCGTCCAGAATCATCCTGCGAAGTTTGGGCCAGCACTCCAGGGCGGCCTCGACCGGCATCATGTACTCCATCTCGTAGAAATCCGGCTCCCAATCATCGGGATAGATGCGGTAGCTGCGGTCCACGCGGCGCACCTCGCCGTAACCGGAGATCGGGCCCGCGTCGACGCCGTCGATATCGTACATCTTAACGAAGCACATGTCGGTACCGTCGCCGCCGGGAGGTACGAGGTCGAAGTTGACGGCCGCCTGGTGCGTCGGCAACCACAAGAGCGAGAAGTTGCGGTGACTCTGGGCTAGTTCCAGAATGTGCGGGGACACTTCCTCGAAGGGCACGTACCCAATCCATTCGGTGACCTCGTAGGCCAGGGATAGTTGCAGTTCGAGTTCGGTCATCACCCCGAGCATTCCCATTGACACCTGGGCGGCGTGGAGCGCGTCGGGGTTAGATTCGTCTACCTCGACGACTTCGCCCGTACCCGTGACGATTCTTGCTCGTCGTAGCGAAGAGGAAAGGTTCTTCAGGCGTAGTCCCGTGCCGTGGGTGCCCGTGGCGATGGCGCCGGCGATCGACTGCCGATCGATCTCGCCCTGGTTCGTAAGCGCGAGGCCACTTTCCCACAGGGGATCGCCCAGTGCGCGGATTTTGGTGCCACCGTGCACGATGGCGCGGCTACGCGCGACATCGGCGGAAATGACCCCGCGCATGTTGTCGAGGGACATCAGCATGCCGTCGTTGCGGTGCAGCGGGCTGGTGGAATGCCCCGTCCCGACCACCCGCACCTGCTCGGACCGCGATCGTGCCAGCTTGACGAGCTCTACGATCTCGGACTCGCTACGGGGCTCGACGAGCCTGGTCTCGAAAGATTCGTTCCTCACCCAGTTCTGCCAAGACGTCTTTGCAGGCAAGGTTGGGCTGCTCACATGGATCTCCTTCCATTCGGTGTTGTGAATATCGATCTTAAGGCCTTACTGCTACAAGTCACTAGCCGTATCTTGCGGTAGTAGCGCGCCGGGGCGGGCTTGGCGGCGCCGAAGCCGGTCAGTTCGGAGGCGAAGGTGACCCGGGGTAGGCCCAGTCGTCTCGCGAGCATGGCGGCCACGACGCCCATCGTGCCTTCCACGGACCCTGACCCGGTCGGCACCGGCGGGGTGACCGCGGCGTCGGAGTCGGCGATGGCCCCGTCGTTGACGCGTACCTCCTCTGCGGCACCCGCCTGGAGAGAGTTCTTGACCATTTCTTGAAGATGCTCGCGGCCTGGTCCGGACCCTTGGTCAGCACGGTGAGCTCCGCGTCGTCCACACCTGCGATCGCGAAGGGGCCCTTCCACAGCGTACCCGTCGACCTCGCACAACAGCCCGTCCCCGGTCGCCCGCTTCGCGGCGAAGGCCACCCCGAACGCGCGCTCGGATTGCGTGTCTGGCACGGGCTTGGCACAAACGACGATGCTCATGCCACGACCTCTCATCGCTGGGTGCGGGCGGCTCTTTTCCGATCCCGAGGTCTAGGCGTCGCCGGTGGCGATCTGGACGTGCTTGGCGCGGGAAAAATCCTCAAGGCCTAAGGTAGACAACTCCCGACCATGGCCGGAGGCGCCATAACCTCCCCACGGCATCTCAGCTGCCATGACCAAGTGGCAGTTCACCCACACGGTCCCAAAGTCCAACGCGCTGGATACCCTCATCGCTAGGCCAACGCTCTCGGTCCATACCGATGCGGCCAAGCCGAAAGGAACATCGTTGGATAGCCGGATCGCCTCGTCTTCATCTCGGAAGGTCTCGACGGAGATCACGGGACCAAAGACTTCCTCGGAGGCGATTACATTCCCCCCGGCAACATCTGTGACCACGGTGGGGGTAAAGAAGTAGCCGTCACGGTGGGGGGAGGCACCGCCGGAGACGATGGTCGCACCTTCCTCTTGCGCGCGCGACACCATCGAGGAGACACGCTGTAGGTGAGTCTGGCTGACCAGCGGACCCATCTCGATGTCTTCACCTTCCGCGGGGCTTCCTACCTTGATCGTAGAGATCTCGGCGGTTAAGCGCTCCACGAGGTCGTTCCGAGTAGACTCGTCGCAGATGATTCGTGTAGCCGCTCCGCACTCTTGACCGGAGTTCACGAAGCCGGCAGCACGGACCCCTTCGGCTACCAGGTCAAGGTTCGCGTCGTCGAACACCACGACGGGTGCCTTGCCCCCAAGCTCCAGGTGGGTAGGCTTCAACGTCCGCGACGCGTCACCCATGACACGCCGACCGCTGGCAACACTGCCGGTCAACGACATGAGGTCGATGCCGGGGTGGCGCGAAATGGCTGCTCCTACGTCGGACCCGGTCCCCAAGACGATGTTGATCACACCAGCAGGAAGAATGTCCGCCACGAGTTCCATGAACCTAAGGGTCGTCAACGGGGTCAACTCCGAGGGTTTGAGCACCACCGTGTTGCCCATAGCAAGCGCAGCAGCCATCTTAAACGAAGCCGTAACGAGTGGGTAGTTCCAGGGTGTGATCGCTCCGACGACACCGACAGGCTCTCTACGGACGCTCGAGATGTAGCCACGAACGTATTCGTCGGTTGCCGGTGCCTGGAGTGCCCTGGCTGCCCCTCCCATGAAGCGGAAAACGTCGGCAACCAACGGCATCTCTTCTCGGGAGAGAGACAGCGGCTTGCCCACGTTCAGGGATTCCAAGGCTGCTAGTTCCTCCGCGTGCGCCTCGACTACATCTGCAACCGAGTTCAAGATGCTAGCTCGCTCGACCGGAGGAGTCGAGCGCCATCCCCCGAACGCTTCACGCGCGGCGGCGGCGGCCCGGTCCACGTCGGATTCGGAGCCCAATGGCGTCGCGGCGATCACCTCGGCAGTGGCAGGGTTGAGCACCTCAAGGCGATCCGCGTCGGATGCTGGCTCTGTGGTGCCGCGGATGACGTGACCCAACGTACTGTTTCGCAGACGGTCCTTAGCATCACGAAGGGCGTTGGCACTGGCGGTTGGTGCTGTCATGTCGACCTCCTTGTGGTCGTCCTTGTGCCGAGCCCTGCCGGCCGCACTCCTCGCCGAGAACGCGAGGCATCTCTGAGGTTGCAAGGAGCACGCTACCATAAAATGTACATACACGCCACCATGAGTACCCTGAAATGTATGTACATAACCTGCCAGGTCCTCTGGTCTGTGGCCTGCGCTTGGATACGGTAGAAGCCGAAGAGACGAGCCGTGAGCCGGTTCGGCAGTGAAGTCGACCTAATGAGGGTAGGGGCGAGTTCTATTGGTGCCGCAATGGCGTGTACTCTCGCCCGGAGTTCACGTGGCCCGTACTGATCAGGACGGCTGAGTATCGGAAGCGACTCCGCCGGTGCGGAAGAGCGCTCGCGAGCTGCATCGGCGTACGCGGCTACGCTGATCAGCCGCGCGTCGCACCCGGCGAAACGTTCAGCTTCGACACCAGGTGCGACGTCGCGAGTGGCTACGACGTGACGATGCTCTTGCGGACCATGCAGGGCGAGCCAGAGCCTCGGCGGACCGACGGCGAGAAGTTCGAAATGGAGCGTCCGCCGCCGGCACCTACCGGGAAGTAAGCCGCGAACCCGGGCAGGTGGGTGTGTCGAGACTCCGGACGTCGATGGTGCCCTCGCGGGTGACAGTGAGTTCTCCGCGCACTTTTCCTCGCTGCCATGACTTACAGGGTTGGACGTCAAGGAACCGACAGCCGCCGGAGCGGGGGCTGTCGCTACCGCTAGGCGCTGTCCACCGAGAATGCCCGACTCGTATTCTCGGTCGGCAAGAAGGCTGCGACGAAGTCTCGCGCGTCAGCGCGGGCTGTTCTCGGGGGTCTGGTGGTCGTTCGTCGCTTCCTACGGGCCTGACGGAGCGCTGACACCGACTCAACGTTCAGTAGCGAACCCTGTCAACGGCTGCTTCGGCAAGGTCGTCGCGCTGGGCTCGGGCCACCACGCCACTGCCAGCAGAGCGGCACCGTCGGCAGCACTGTCGACGAGCGATGTATGATAAGTCTAAATCAACAGGTCCGCCAGTTGGTGCGGCGGTCGGCCGAGGGAGTCGTTGATCCGTCGGGCGCAGGCGTAGATCGCGATCCCGGTGGCCGGGCCAGGACGTACCGCCCCCTCAATCGATGTTCATCGCGATGAGCAGGTCGCCCGGTTCTACGTTGGTGCCCGAGGAAACGGCTAGCCGTTCGACGGTTCCGCTCGCCGGTGCCCTAATGGTGCTTTCCATCTTCATCGCCTCGATGGAGCCGATCTGCTCTGCCTCCTTCACTTTCTGGCCTTCGTGGGCGGAGATCGTCACCACTCCGGTCATGGGGGCGGCGATGTGTCCCGCTTTGGTCGTGTCGGCCTTCTCGCGGGAAGGAGCGGTCGGCTCGAGCGATCGGTCTTGGACGTCGATAGGACGGGACTGACCGTTGAGGCTGACAAGCAACGTTCTCGTTCCTCGCTGGTCGGCCTCCGTCAGGGCCTCAAGCCGAACGTAGAGCCTTACCCCGCGTTCGAGGTCCACGGCCAGCTCCTCGCCGGCCTCGAGCCCGTAGAGGAAAGCTTTTGTCGAGATCACCGAGACGTCACCATAACGCTCCTCTGCCTCTTCCTGTTCCTTTGCCGGTCCTGGCACCATCAGTCGGCTCAGGGTCGAACGACGGTCCCCGCCGCTCGGAATCGTGGTACTTTCCTCGGTTGCCTCTCCCTCGGCGGGGTCGTGGCCGCGCCCTTTGAGAGCGCGCGAGCGGAAGGGTTCCGGCCAACCACCGGGAGGTTCACCGAGATCTCCGCGCAGGAACCCGATCACGCTCTCCGGAAGGTCGTACTTCTCGGGGTTCTCTTCTAGGTCGTCCGGGTCTATCTCCGAAGAGATCATGTACAGGGCGAGGTCTCCTACCACCTTGCTCGTAGGCGTTACCTTGACGATCCTACCCAGCAACTTGTCGCAGCGGGCGTAGAGGTCCTCGACCTCCTGGAAACGGTCCCCGAGCCCCATCGCGGCGGCCTGCTGCCGCAGGTTGGAGAGTTGGCCGCCCGGGATTTCGTGCCGGTAGAGAGTCCCCGTCGGCGAGCGCAGACCCGCTTCGAACGGCGTATACAGCGTTCTGACTGCCTCCCAGTACGGCTCTAGGGCTCCCAACGCGTCGAGCGAGAGACCGGTGGCCCTGTCAGTATGGTCGGTGGCAGCAACGACCGCGGTTAAAGACGGTTGGCTGGTCATGCCCGACATGGGGGCGGCGGCGCCGTCGACTGCGTCCACTCCTGCCTCTATCGCCGCAAGGTAGGTGGCGAGTTGCCCTCCCGAGGTATCGTGGGTGTGTAACCGCACGGGCAGGTCGAATTCCTGCCTCAAGGCGGAGACCAGCCTTCGGGCGGCCGGAGCGCGCAGTAAGCCGGCCATGTCCTTTATGCACAGGATATGAACGCCGGTCTCCACCAGTTCTTCTGCCACGCGGAGGTAGTAGTCTAGGGTGTAGAGGTTTTCGTACGGGTCGGAGAGGTCACCCGTGTAGCATAGGCATCCCTCCGCCAGCGCCGCCGTCTCCAGGGTGGCTTCGACGGCCGAACGCATCTGGGATACGTCGTTGTTGGCGTCGAAGATGCGGAAGACGTCGATGCCCGTCTCTTGCGCCTCCTCGACGAAGGAGCGCACCACGTCCCGAGAATAACGGGTGTAACCGACGACGTTCTGACCGCGCAGGAGCATCTGCAGGCACACGTTCGGCATCTCCTCCCTGAGGCGGGCCAACCGCTGCCACGGATCTTCACGCAGGAACCGCAAGGCGACATCGAAGGTCGCTCCTCCCCATACCTCCGCGGAGAGCAACTGTGGCAGGGTCCGCGACACGTAAGGTGCCGCGGCCAACATATCGAAGGTCCTCATGCGGGTGGCGAGGAGAGACTGGTGGGCGTCGCGCATGGTGGTATCGGTAACCCGGAGCGCCGAACTACGGCGTAACCAGCGGGCAAAGCTCTGCGCTCCCAACTCCCTGAGGCGTTGGCGGGAGCCCTGCGGCGGGTGTCCGCTCGGCAAAGCCGGCAGCTTGACGCGCGGGTCGGGGACGTCGGGCGGCGGTCCATGCGGACGGTTTACCGTGACGTCGGCGAGCGCCTCCAGTAGCCTGCTGGCCCTGTCTCGCCCGGCGGCAACGGCCGTAAGGTGGGGGCGCTCGTCGACGAAAGAGGTGCTCGCCCGGCCAGCGAGGAAATCCGGGTCGGCGAGCACGGCCCTTAAGAAGGCCGTGTTGGTCGCCAGGCCGCGAACCCTGAACTCCGCCAGGGCGCGGCGTGCGCGGCGAGCAGCGGACGGCAGGTTCGCGCCTCGGGCGGTCAGCTTCGCCAATAGCGAGTCGAAGTACGGGCTGATCTCGGCCCCGGCGTAGACCCCGGCGTCGTCGAGGCGTATCCCGGCCCCGCCGGGTGAGCGGTAGGCGGATATCTTGCCCGTATCGGGGCGGAAACCTCGCGCAGGGTCTTCGGTCGTGACCCTGCACTGCAGGGCGAAGCCTCGTTGGCGCAAGCCTTCCTGTCGGATCCCCAGGTCCTCGAGTGTATCGCCCCCGGCTATCCTCAATTGGGCGTGAACGATGTCGACGTCGGTGGTCTCCTCCGTGACCGTATGCTCGACCTGGATACGAGGATTCATCTCGATGAACGCGTGCCGACCGTCGTCGCCGACGAGGAACTCGACGGTGCCGGCATTCTGGTAGCCGACCGCCCCGGCAAACCGGACCGCGTCCGCGCACAGGCGTTCGCGGAGCTCCGCACTCAGGTTCGGTGCCGGGGCGATCTCCAGTACCTTCTGGTGTCGTCGCTGTACCGAGCAGTCCCGTTCGAAGAGATGGACCACCTCTCCCTGAGCGTCGGCGAGGAGTTGGACCTCGATGTGCCGCGGCCTGACTAGGGCTTGCTCCAGGAACAACGTCGAGTCGCCGAACGCGGACTCGGCCTCGCTTGTCGCGGTGTTCACGGCACGGGCAAGGTCCTCGGGCCGCTCCACGAGGCGCAACCCCCTCCCTCCGCCGCCGCGGGCGGCTTTAACGAACAAAGGGTAGCCAACCAGCTCGCCGGCTGCGAGAGCCCCGTCAGGATCGGGCACGGCCTCCGATGCGCGCAGGACGGGTACGCGCGCTTCCCCGGCGGCCTCGCGGGCGCGGAGCTTATCCCCGGTGAGCTCGAGCACCGGAGAGGGTGGTCCCGCGAACGTGATCCCTGCCTCCTCGCAGGCCCGAGCGAAAGCGGTACTCTCGGAGAGGAAACCGTAGCCAGGATAGATCGCGTCCGCCCCAGCCTCGAGTGCCGTCTCGACGAGCGTACCAACGTCGAGGTAAGAACGCACCGGGCGGCCCGCCTCACCGATCTCGTATGCCTCGTCGGCTTTCTGACGGTGCAGGGAGCCGCGATCGTCAGGGGTGTAGACGGCGACCGTGCCGATACCCTGTTCGTATGCCGCCCGGAACGCCCTGATGGCGATCTCGCCGCGGTTGGCGACGAGTACCTTGCTAAGTGTCATGGTCGTCTTCGGGGTTGAGTGGCGTCCGGACAGTCCTCACGCTGCCGTCCTCCTGTTGTCGCCGATGCTGGCAAAGTACTTCACGATCCCCTCAGCACGTACATCATTCCTTTGTATGGTGTGGGGTCGATGGAAACGGAGATAAGGGCGGGTCGGGGTTGATCGAGCGCTTTGTCGAGGGCATCGCGCAACCCTTCGGGGGTGTCGACTCCAAAAGAAACCAGGCCGAATCCCCTCGCCAGTCCAACCCAATCCGGCGAAGCAAAGTCCAAGCCCGCGCGGGCGGCCCCCTCGGTCTGCTTGATCTTGATGAGGCTCAGCGAAGAGTCGTCGAAGACCACCACCAGCAGGCGTTTCCCCAGCCGGGCGGCGGTGGCCAACTCGCCGGCCGCCATCAGCACCCCCCCATCGCCCGAGAGACAAACGACGGGCAGGTCGGGTTGATTCACAGAGAGCGCCACCGCTGCAGGAAGCGCGTAACCCATGGTCGACAGCCCGTTGGAGATCCAGAACCGTTTGGGTTCCGACGCCTTCCATGCCTGGGTGGCGGGAAACATGTGCGCCCCGGCGTCTACGGTCAGGGCTGCCTCGCTACCGAGACGATCGGCGATGGCTGAGGCGGCGGTCCACGGGTGCAGTCCCCTCCCACCAGTGGCAGCGCAGGCGGCGAAGGCGGCGTCGACTTTGCCACGGTGGGACTGCGCGTCCTCCTGCGTCCACTTGGAGCGGCCGGTAACGCTCAGGTCCCCGAGCGTCGCTGTTAAATCTCCTACCACTTGAGCCTGAGGGGGAGCCATGGGCCCGGGTGCTTCTGGTGAGGCTGAGATGGCAACGCGCGGGGTGTCTATACGGTCTCCCACGATGAGCTCGACGCCATCGAGCCCCACCGAGAGGAGGACGTCGGCCCGATCGATCAAGGCCCTCTCGGCGTGCCCACCGGTGACTATGCCGGCGGACCAGGGGTCTCGCTCGTCGATCGCTCCTTTGGCCTTGTAGGTCGTGAGCACCGGTGCCCGAAGCGCATGAGCCACCTTTTCCAGGCCCGGACTGCCCACGGAGCGGAGGCCGAGGCCTGCCACGATAACCGGCCTCTCCGCTTCGGTCAGGAGCTTCCTGGCCCGATCTAAAACCGGTGCGGGTACCTGCTGAGCCGGCCGCACCGAGACGGGCCGCTCGTGGCCCTCACGCGCCGGGCTGCGGACAACGTCGACGGGTAGGTCCAGGTGTACGGGACCCGGGGGATGCGAAGAAGCCCGTGCCAAGGCATGATCTACGGCAGCCGAGACCCCGGACGAGGTCAAAGTCAACGATTCCTTCACGACCTCGCTCAACAGGTTTGGGTGGTCGAGGCGTTGGTGGTACCCGGGCAGGTCTGCGGCCTGACCCAACCGGTCCGTAATCGCCAGTACCGGCACTCGGTCCAGGGCGCAATGGGCGAGTCCGTTGACCAGCGAGGCTGCACCCGGGCCCAAGGTGGCGAGGACCACCCCGGACTTCCCCGTCAACTCCGACTCGACCGACGCCATGAAGGCGGCCGCCGTCTCGGTGTGAGCAAGGTGGAACTCGATGCCGGCTCGGTCCAGGGCGGCCAGCAACAGGCTCGTGCTGCCACCACCGGGCACCCCGAAAGCGCGCCGCACGCCCGCCTCCGCCAACCGGCGGGCGACCGCATCGGCCACCGTCGTCGTGCCAACATCCGATATGCTTTCCATCGTAGCCTCCTTTTCGGGATCGCCGGAGAGCGTCACCCGGGTCTCTCGCCCGATTTGCTCGTCGGTCTCATCCCTCGCCGATGGCGTCTCGTTCGTAGATGTCCCTCGCGCACGGTCTTCCGGCTTGGCTTCTGCGGGGCGGACACTTCAAGAGACCGAGGCCACGGCTCCGTCGAGGATGTCGAGACCTTCCTGAAGCTCCTCGTCGGAGATGACGAGCGGTACGAGGGTGCGGATCACGTTGCTGTATCTACCAGCGGTGATGAGCAAGAGACCCCCTTCCAACGCGTCCCGGACTATGGCCGCCGCACGCTTCGCGTCGGGCTCGCGACTGCGGCGGTCGGTCACGACTTCTATCGCCACCATCGCCCCCTTGCCCCGGACGTCGCCAACGGTGTCGGGATGCCGCTTTTGAAGTTCTCTCAAGGCGCTGAAGAGGAGCTCACCGAGCCGCGCACCGCGGGAGATCAAGTCCTTCTCCTCGAACGCCTCTAGCAGACCGAGAACGGCAGCACAGGCCACAGGGTTGCCGCCGTAGGTGGTTCCGAGGCCGCCTGCGTGGACGGAGTCCATGATCTCCGCCTTCCCCGTCACCCCGCCTATCGGCATCCCGCCGCCCATGCTCTTCGCCATCGTCACCATATCCGGCACGACCCCGCAGTGCTCTATGGCGAACATCTTGCCAGTGCGACCCAAGCCCGTCTGGACCTCGTCCGCGATCATCAAGATGCCGTGATCGTCGCAGAGCTCCCTGAGCCTCTTGAGGTAGAAGTCCGGAAACGGGATGAACCTGCCTTCCCCGATAACCGGCTCGACCGCTAATGCCGCGAGACTCCGCGGGTCCACGACGCCGGTGAACGCCCGCTCGATGAAGTCAAAGCAGTTTCCCAGACAACCACCGGAGCAGTCTTGCCAGGCTGGACAGCGGTACGGGTACGGCGCCGGCACCCGATAGATCTCCGGCGCGAACGGTCCGAAACTCTTCTTGTAAGGGTCGACCTTGCTCGTCATGCTCATGGTGAGCAGCGTCCGGCCGTGCAGACCGTTCTCGAAGACCAGGATCCCGCCGCGTCCCGTGTGACGCCTCGCGATCTTGATCGCGTTCTCCATCGCCTCCGCCCCGGTGTTCACGAGTACCGTACGCTTCTTGAAGTCGCCGGGTACCAGCGCGTTCAGCCGCTCGGCGAGTTCTACGTACGGCTCGTGGGGTACGGTGGCGAAGCTCGTGTGCGTCATCCTCTCCGCCTGATCCTTGATGCCTTCGACCACGCTGGGGTCGGTGTGCCCAACGTTCAGCACGCCTATGCCCCCCGCGAAATCTATAAACGTGTTGCCATCGACGTCCGTTAGCAGAGCTCCTCTCGCTCGGCTGGCGAAGATCGGTGCCGAGGTGCCAACGCCAGAGGGGACCGCTTCCCGTCGCCGCTCCATGAGCGCCTTGCTCTTGGGCCCCGGTACCTCGGTCTTGATACTCTTGCTCCGCACCATACTCCTTCCTTCGTGGATGTCTGAAAAGTCGCATGCCGACAACGCGGCCGTGCGCGCCGCGACGACCGCGTTCGTCAGGCGCCGACCTTCAGAGTTCCCCGTCGCCCGAGCTCGTACGAAGACTCCTCGCGCCATCTTTATCGAAGCGGCGTCCACCATCTGCCCATCCACGCTGACCGATCCCGAACCGGCCACGTTCGCCTTCTCGTAGGCGGCGACGATTCTCTTTGCCCACTCCACCTCTTTTCTGGTGGGCGAGAAGACCTCATTGACGACTCCTATCTGGACTGGGTGAATGCACCACTTGCCGTCAAAACCTAAAGAGCGGGCCATGAGGCAGCTCTGGCGCAGCCCCTCTTCGTCTTGGTGGTCGGCGACAGGACCATCGAGGACGCGCAGACCCGCGGCGCGGGCCGCGACGACGATACGCTGCATCGCGTAGTGGTAGCGATGACCGGGATACGCCTCGTCCCACTCGTCCACCACGCCGATGCTGGCCTGCGGCATGAGCAAGCTCGCTGCGAGGTCACCGGAACCGAAGTGCAGAGCTTCAAGGCGGTCCGTGGAGCGGGCAATGGCGTCCGCGTTGGTCAGACCCTCGGCGCTCTCGATCTGTGCTTCGAGTCGTGTCTTGTTTGGTTTCAGATCCATCGCCAGCTCAAGCTGGGATAGCAGCATGGAGACGGCCTGGAAGTCTTCGGGGCGATCTACTTTCGGGATCACGATGGCCCCCAAAGCGTCGCCGGCATCTTCTACCACCTCGATCAGGTCCCTGTAAAAGTAAGGCGTGTCAAGGGCGTTGGCCCGGTAGAGCCTCGGACGACCACGCCAGTCGAGCTCTTTGAGGGCGTGGGCGACGTTCGTGCGGGCCCCGGCTTTGTCGCCCAGAGCGACGGCGTCTTCAAGGTCGAGGAAGACCGTGTCGGCGTCCGAGGCCAGGGCCTTCTCGACCATCCTCCACCGGTTGGCGGGAACAGCGAGGAGCGAGGGTTGGGCCTCCGCGCTATGTCCCTCTGTGCGACGGGCGTCGCTACCCATCGGTCTTTCCTCGCGGGGCCGGCTCGCGCCGCAAGAGATCCGCCGTCTCGGCTCCTTCGTAGCCCAGCTCGGCCAGCAGTGCTTCGGTATGCTCTCCGACCTCCGGTACGGGAGACATTACGGGCTCGTCCCCGTCCATCGTCGCAGGCGGGAGTAGTCCACGCAAGGGACCCGCCGGTGAGCCGAACTCCCGCCAGCGGCCGCGGGCTTCCAGTTGCGGATGATCGATAAAGTCTCGCACCGTACGCATCCTGGCATTGGCGACGCTCGCCCCTTCAAGCCTCTCTAAGATCTCCTCCGAAGTCGCCTCGGAGACGACCCGTTCGATCTCGGCATGCAACGCGTCCGTGTTGGCGACCCTCTCGGAATTGCCCGCGAAGCGCTCGTCCCGGGCGAGGTCGGGCCGGCCAAGCACAGCCTCGCAGAAGTTCTCCCACTCCCGCTCGTTCTGGATGCCGAGGAAGACCACCTCTCCGTCGCCGCACGTGAAGGGGCCGTAGGGGGCGATGGTGGCGTGGCCCGCCCCGGTCCGGGGCGGCTGCGTACCTCCGTAGGCAGTGTAGTAGGCGGGGAAGCCCATCCACTCGCCTAGGGCTTCGAGCATGGAGACCTCGATCGTGGCGCCCTCTCCCGTGCGCCCCCTGCGTAGCAGCGCCGCGAGAATCCCAGAGTAGGCGTACATGCCGGCCGCTATGTCGGCCACCGAGATGCCCACCTTCGACG
>CAXTDD010000007.1:0-10215 GCA_964242955.1 uncultured Rubrobacteraceae bacterium
CCCGCCAGCCGAGCCTGTAGCGTCGGGACCGGGTGCGGCGCAGAAGCCCCTGGTCGGCAAGCGTGGACATCAAAACGGAGGTGCTCGACTTGGGAAACGCAAGCTCCTGGGAGACCTCGCTCACCCCCCACTCGGGACGTTCGAGCGAGAACAGGGTCAGCACCCTCCCGGCTTTATCTACCGTCTGCAACACCATCTACTCCAACCCTTGCCTCTCCACACACTATAAGCTCACGGCCGACGCGGGCCAACGGCGTCGTTCGGAAACCCCGAACAGGGTTCCACCCTATGCGCGCGTGGTGCGTCCCCAAAGTTCGCCCCGTCCTCCCGCGCCGTCGCCGTCTAACGGACCACGTACCCTCCGTCTACCGGCAAGACCTGACCGTGTACGAACGAAGCGCCCTCGGAGCAGAGGAACGCCACCACCTCGGCGACCTCTTCTGGCTCCGCGATCCTACCCACCGGGTGCATCGCGTCCAGTTGCGCCTCCACCTCCGGGTCGCCCCCGGTGAAGCGCGTGACCATCGGCGTGCGGATGGTCCCCGGCGCCACGGCGTTGATCCTGATGCCCAGGCTTGCGTAGTCGAGCGCCGCGTTCCTCGTCAACCCGGAGACCCCGTGCTTGCTGGCGACGTAGGGCGTTAGGCCCTGGAAGCCCTGCACCCCACCCACCGACGACGTGTTAACGATGGCCCCTCCCCCCTGGGCCAGCATTTGCCGTAGCTCGTACTTCATGCACAGCCATACTCCCTTGAGGTTGACCGCGATGACCCGCTCGAAGTCTTCCTCGGTGCCATCGGCGAGCGGCCCTGGCTGTCCTCCTATGCCGGCGTTGTTGTGGGCGAAATCCAGCCGGCCGTACGCCTCGACGGCGCGACCGATCAGCGCCTCGACCTCCTCCGCCTTCGAGACGTCGGTCCTGACGAAGACCGCCTCTCCGCCAGAGCCCTCGACCTTGCCGACCGTCTCCTCGCCGCCCTCAGCGTCCACGTCGGCGACCAGCACGCGCGCTCCCCTACCGGCAAACGACTGGGCGCTTGCCCTTCCTATCCCGGACCCCGCACCCGTTACCAGGGCCACCTTCCCGCGAAACTCGTTCGACACCTGCTTTCCTTTCTCTAGGCATTCGAAGTCCCGGTGCTACTACGACCTGACGAGGCCGCCGTCGACCATCATCGTCTGGCCCGTCATAAAGCTCGCGTCCTCGGAGGTGAGGAACGAGACCGCTCCGACGAGGTCCGCCGGAACCTCGACCCGCTTTATCGCCTGCAGCTGCGGCACGAAGTCGAAGAAGCCCAACTCCTCGTGCGGCCCCGCCTCCGTGCCCGCGGACCGCACCAGGCTCGGCGCCACGGCGTTCACGGTGACGCCGAACTCCGCGAGCTCCGTCGCCAGGGCGCGCGTCAAGCCCACGACGCCCATCTTGCTCGCGATGTAGTGGACCATGTTGGGGATCACCAACCATCCGGCGTTCGACGTGATGTTGACGATGCGCCCGTAGCCCCGCTCCTTCATCCCCGGAACGAAGGCCTTGCACATGAGGAACATGGAGTCGAGGTTCACCGACATCACCCGCCGCCAGTGCTCGTACTCCATCTCTTCAAAGCTCATAAAGGGATAAATGCCCGCGTTGTTCACCACGATGTCGCAACGCCCGAAACGCTCCGCCACGGCATCCGCGAAGCTTTGCACGTCATCCTGCGACGAGATGTCGCAGCCCTGGCTGAACACCTCGCGACCGGCGCCCTTGACTATGCCCTCGGTCTCCTCGGCCGGGGCGATGTCGGCTACGGCTATGTCCGCCCCGTCCTCGGCCAGTCGTCGCGCGTATGCCTGTCCTATGCCGCTCGCCCCACCCGTAATTACCGCCACCTTGCCCTCGTGCCCTCGACCCATCGCACAGCTCTCCTCCGAGGCGCCCGCGGGCGCCTCCGTCGATCCTCTGGTCACTTGCTGGTTCGGCTTTCCCGCCGGGCTCTGAGATCCCGCCTGTTCAGGAAGTCGCGGGCGCTTCTAGCTTCTCCTCGGCCGCGGCCTTGCGGATCGCCGCCAAGGTGGCGCCCACGGCGGCAAGATAGTCGCCCTTGATCTGGTCAGCGTACTCCCGCTCTTCCTGGCTGTCGGGCGGGATGCCCTCCCGCTCCAGGGCGAAGCTGAAGCGCAGCCGGAGCTCCCCTTCTTCGTCCTCCTCGATGCGGTTCTCGATGGTGCCGAGCGTCTTTCCGGAGAGCCTTTCGAACCTCACCAGTTCCTCCGGGTAGAGCGTGACCCGCTCCCTCGCGGGCTCGCCCCGGAATTCGATGTCGCGCAGGATCTCGTTCTCCTTGCGCTCCAGGACATCGCACCTGGTCATCTTGGCGACGAAGGGCAGGGCGTTCTCAGCCTTCATCACCAGCCCCTCCCAGACCTGGCCCCGGGTCAGCGTCGGCGCGTCGGGATCGGACGGGTCGTTCACCGGTACCGCCCGGCTCAACTCAAACATGTCTTCTCCTCTCTCCCGTTCGCACGTCCTCAGGCCGTCTCTTCTTCGGCGAACAGCGGCGCGAGATCCTGGAAGATCCTCCAATCCTTGACGAGGGTCCCCTCCATCCGCAAGGTGCTGGTCACGGGTATGCCCACGGTCGAGCCGTCCTTGCGCGTGTAGACGGTGACGGCCTCGACGCTGAAGACGTCTCCGTGCTCCCACTCTCCCCTCCAGATCCCGACGATGTCGTGCCTCAAGCCCCCGAGCATGGACCAGAACGCTTCCACCGCCTCGCCTATGGCTTGCCTTCCCACGACCGGCTCGGCGTTCGCGTAACGGAAGCTCCCGTCTTCGGTGAAGCAGCTGGAGAACTCGTCCGCCTTCATCTCGTCGACCGTGGCCATAATCTGCCTGACGGTGGTTTCGTCGACCTTCGTCTCGCTCATCGATACTCCTCTCGCGTGCGTGTTTTGCGTACCGTAGGTCCCTCGTCCAACGCTCCTAAATAGCATCACCCGTCCTTCATCCGGTCCTCCCGACTTTCTCCCCTTCCCTCAGACGCTCGCACGCTCCAACGGTCCGGCCGGGCTGTTGTAGCCAAGGTAGCCCTGGGCCTGAATCTCCTCCGGCCAGCTCAGGCAAACCGATCCCGTCAACTGCGTCTGGAGGCACTTCGGGGGGTTGCAGGGGCAGGTGCGGATCTCGGCCGCCCTGCCCGCCTTCGCCTTGATCGCCCAGTCGGGATCTGCCAGCAGCGGGCGCGCCAGGGCCACGGCGTCGCCCTCGCCGTGCTTGAGCACGTGCTCTGC
Source organism: uncultured Rubrobacteraceae bacterium (assembly GCA_964242955.1). GTDB lineage: Bacteria > Actinomycetota > Rubrobacteria > Rubrobacterales > Rubrobacteraceae > Rubrobacter_D. The sequence goes on from CAXTDD010000007.1 coordinate 3,274, forward strand.
AACGTAGGGATCCCCCAGCTTCCCGTTGGCGATCACCGGTATACCCACCGCCCGCTTGATGGCGATGGCCGCGTCTATCCCGTGGAAGGTCCGGCCGTACAGGCCAAGGTTCTCGGGACGCTTGAGGGACTCGAAGGTGGCCGGGACGGGCAGGATGAAGTGCACCCCCTCCGCCTGGAGCAGCCCGGAGAGCTCGACGGCTTCCTCCAGGGGCCACCCACCGGGCATCAACTCCTCGCTCATGAGCTGGACGCCCACGATAAAGTCCGCGCCGACCCGCCCCTTGACCTCCCGCGTCACCTCAAGGACGAACCGGACGCGGTTCTCGAAGCTCCCGCCGTATTCGTCCGTCCTGCGGTTCATGTGGGGCGAGAGGAAGCCGGAGACGAGAAAGCCCTGGGCGCCGTGGATCTCGACTCCATCGAAGCCGGCCTCTTGCGCGAGCGCGGCGGCGTCGCCGAAAGCTTCTATGGTAGCCCGGATCTCCGCGGCCGTGATCTCCTGCGGCGTCGCCATGACCTCGGGAAGCAGGGGAAACGGGACCTCGGAAGGCGCCAGCCGCCGCCGGGCCTCGTACTCTTGCCACGGCCCCGCGTACCGCCCGGCGTGCACGATCTGGGTCACCGCGAGCGCCCCGTGCCCTTTTACCTCGGACGCGAGCTCCTTCAGCCCGGAGAGGAACCGCTCCCCGGCGATAAAGGCGTTCTTCGGCAACTGGCGCCCTGAGACGTTGATCGGCAGGTTCTCGGTTATCACCATGCCAACACCGCCCTGGGCGCGCCTGGCGTAGTGCTCGACCATCTCGCGCGTGACGTGTCCTTCTTCGTCGGCGTAGCTCACCGACATCGGGGCGTGGACGACCCTGTTCCTCATCGTCCGGCCCCCGATGTCTAACGGCTCGAACAGGTGCGGGAACGCCTCGTTGCTCATGGACCAGTCCTCCTAACCCATCATCTCTTCGGGCGGGTGCGATCCCCACGGGCTCGTCGCCAGCGGGACGTCCTCCCACACCTTCGGCCGCTGCGGAAAGTCCTCGTGCCACGGCCGAGGCTCGAAATACCCGAGGTCCTCGTCGAGCATGATGTCGAGCTGGGCGTAGAGTTCGACCACGTTCCCGTCGGGGTCGCGGTGGTACGTGAAAAGGTTGTGGCCGATGCCATGCCGGGAAGGCCCCCAGATTATGGGGATCTTGTTCTTCGCCAACACGTCGCCGGCGGCCTGCACGTGCGACCAGTCCCCGAGCTCGAAGGCGACGTGGTGCAGCGGCAGGGCCGTGTCGCCCGCCTGGATAAAGTTCATCGCGTGGTGGTCCGACCCGCACCTCAAGAACACGAAGAAGCCCGCCATCCAGTCCGACCACCGGAACCCCAGAGACTCCTGGTAGAAGTCCGAGACGGCCCGCACGTCGCGGGCCTTCAAGGCGACGTGACCTAGCTTGTGCGGCACGATTCCCCCGCTCCCGAACCCGCCGCCGGAGAGCTCGACCTCCCCGTAGAGCTGGATCGTGTTCCCCTCAACGTCGGAGAGCCGGAGCAACTCGGGTACCCCGGGCTCGGCGTCCGTCCGAAGCTCCGTCTCGATCCCCTTAACACGCAACTCCTCGGCCGCCTCCGACAACGTTTGGCTGCGGTCGATCTGGAAAGCGACGTGGTCGAGACCACTCCCCGAGCCCGGCAGGAGGGCGACGGAGTGGTGGTCCACCCCCGCGCTCAGGTAGAAGGCCCCGTCATCCCCCTTATCCGTGACGGTGAGACCCAACACACCGGTGTAGTACGAGAGCATGGCCTCTGCGTTCTCCGTCCGGAGCCCTAAATGTCCGATCTTCACTATCCGTACCATTGTCCGTTTCTCCTCTGTACTCGGGCAGGCAGCTACTTTACGTAGGTTTCGAGGGTTCCGAGGCCCGCGATCTCGACCGTCATGTAGTCGCCCGGCTTTAGAAATTGCCGGGGCTTCATGCCGTATCCGACGCCGGCGGGGGTGCCGGTGGCGATGACGTCCCCCGGCTCCAACGTCATGATCCCGGCGAGGTGCTCGACGATCTCGCGCACCGAAAAGACCATGTTCGCCGTGTTCGAGTCCTGCTTTGTCTCGCCGTTCACGCTCAGGCTGATGGGCAGATTGTCCGGGTCGGGGACGAACTCGGCCGGCGTTATAAAGGGGCCCATCGGGGTAAAGCCGTCGAAAGCCTTTTGCATCACCCAGTCGATGCCGACGAGGGTGGGTTCAGAGATCCAGTCCCGGGCGGAGACGTCGTTGAGGGGCGCGTAGCCGGCCACCGCCGCCAGCGCCTCTTCCCCGCGTACGTTGCGGGACCTCCGGCCGATAACGACAGCGAGCTCGGCCTCCCAGTCGACCATCTCGGACTGCTCGGGAAGGGTAAGAGCCTCGCCGGAGCCTACGAGGGTCGTGGTCGCGGGCTTGAGGAAAGCGTAAGGGTACTTCGGGAGCGTGTCGATGCCCATCTCCGCTATGTGGTCCTTGTAGTTGGTGCCGATGCAGATGAGTTTTCGGGGGTACGAGACCGGGGGGAGCCACCGGATCCCGTCGCCGTCCAACTCGCCGGGTGTCCGACCGTCGCCGTTTCTCTCGAAGGCTGCGTCGATCTTTTCCGGTAGCCTCTCGCTCCAGTACGGCCAATCGTCCAACATGCTGGCGAGAGTGATGGAACCACGAAGGTTCTCGGCGCCGCCCCGTTCACGCGAGCCCGCCAGCACCCCGCCCAAGTCGAGGTAGGACCCCCGAGTGTGGACGATCACGGTCTCGCCACTCGGCGTCGCGCCGCTGCCGATCTGGAAGCTCACTGGTTCTCCTTCCCTCGAAGCGCATGTTCGGCCAGCACGCATTTACGGGCAACCGCCGTGTTCGGTATAACCGAACCACGCAGGAAATGTGATCCCGGGGTTATCCGATGTCCGCCTTCGTGTGCTCTGAGGGGGAGATCCTGAAGGTCACGGGCCTTCCACCCGCGCCGTCCCTGGAGAACAGAAAATCCCTGCAACCGACGCCCGTGCGTAGATGAGCGGTGCGGGGCGCCCCCTCACCCCAGGTTAGCAGCGACGGCCGCTGCTAACCTGGCCTGCGAGAGTCACGCCTATTACTTCGACATCTCCTCCACGTAATCGCGCACGCCGGTAGGGTGGATCGTCGGGTATCGTGTGTTCTCGAGCAGTCCGTTCTTCCCCTTGCCGTTTAGCATCGTCCGCCAGTACATCAACGGTAGCCAGGAGAACATATTGTCGGGGTCTACCTGGAGGCATCGGTCGATCTCCCCGTCCAGGTCGGCGAGCGTGCCGAGCCTCCGCACGGCGATGGGTCATCCCAACCCCGCAGCCGTCTTGTCGACGAGCTCATGGAAGGTCAGCGAGTCACCTGCCACGAACTACTTCCCCCATCGTCAGCGGCTTCTCCCACGGCAGTTTGTGGTCCGCGACCACCCCGCGCGCCAACAGTAGTTGCGCGTAGGCAGCCAGGATCAACCAGGTCCATCTATCGGCCTGCTCGGGATGTCGGACCTTCGGCCTTACCCATCCCAGCCGCTCTTTCAGGAAGCGGACCGCGTGTTCTACGGAGAACCTGCGGCAGTATGCCCGCCAGAGCAGATCCAAGCGGAAGGCGCAGAGCCCAAGTACCGAATCGCCAAGCCGGACTCCTTCGTCCCCGCCGTGGCCGTCAGAGATCAAAACCACATCGTGGCCCCGCTACTTCTGGGCGATCTGGATCAGGTTCCCGCACGTGTCGTCGAACACCGCCGTCGTGACGTCGCCGAACGCAGTCGGGGGCTGGGTGAACTTGACGCCGAGACCTTCGAGGCGGGCGTGCTCGGCCCCGACGTCCTCGACGCCGAAGCTCGCGAACGGGATCCCGTCCTCGACGAGTGCCCGCTTGAACGGTTCGACGGCGGGGTGGCCGCCCGGTTCCAGCAGCAGCTCGACCCCTTCCGGCTCCTCCGGCGAAACGACCGTCAGCCAACGATCTTCGCCCAACGGCACGTCCTCCTTTTTCCGGAACCCCAAGACTCCCGTGTAGAAGCCCAGGGCCTCCTCCTGATCTTCCACGAACACGCTGGTCACGACGATCCGCATCCGACGTCTCCTTTCCGCTCGTGCTTGTTCAACCACCCGATGAGCCGGGGCAGGTGCGCCGGCAGCTTGCCGGAGTGCAGCTTCGTGCGGCCCTCCCAGCGGACGCCCACGAGACCGGCGTCTTCCAGCACCGCCAGGTGCTTGGAGACCGCCTGCCTCGTGAGGCTCGTACCGTGGCCCTCCACGAGGCGGACGCAGATCTCGAACAACGGCTGGTCGTCCCGTTTGGCCAGCTCGTCCAGGATCACGCGCCTGGTCGGATCGGCCAAGGCGCGAAACATCGCACCGAGGTCCCCGTCGTCGCTGACTGCCATCCTGCCGTTCATGGTCCTTCATTTTACGCAACCATATGGTTGCATGTCGAGTCCGCTTCCACCGAGACGCCGGGCCTATCCCTCCTGCTAACTCGCGGTCCAAAAACCCCTAGAGTCCGAGGCGCAGGAGTTTCGTGGCGCTTGCAAGAAGCGATTTAGTGTGGCGCGGGGCCTGTAGGGCGCCGTCGGCGTAGGTGATGCGCTCGTTGTTGCCCTTGCCGGAGGCTTCGTCAGCAATGGCTGATGAGTTCAGTCAAATTGGAAGCTAAGCGCATTCGGTGGTCGGACCCGGAGCATCCCCGGCGAGCGGACGAGGCCAGCCAAGGCTCCGAGCATGGGTTGTTCGCGAACCCCTCTAGTTGGTCGGGTCATCCGGCCGCCAGAGATGCCGCCGTGAGTCCTTCATGTAATCCTTGCCGTGCGGAAAGCTCACGAGTTCCAGCATCATCCCCCAAGGGGTGAGGAAATGGACGAAATACGACCCCTCGCCGGCCTCCAGTCCGATGCCGTCCTTCTTCCCGCCGAGCATCTCTACGCCCTTTGATCTTAAATGTTCGATTGCCGCGTCGATGTCGTCCACGTAAAAAGCGATGTGGGTGCCCCCGTAGTCGCTCATCTTGGGCATGCGCTTGACCTGGTCGGGCGAGTCGTACTCGAAGACCTCGAAGTTGGCCCCGGTCTCACAACGTAACAGGACAGCCTGCGGGATCTCCGCGCGGGGGTGAAGTTCCAGGTTCTCGGAGAACCAGTCTCCCTCCGGGTCCTTAAAGGGTCCAATAGGATAAATGACCTCACAGCCGATCACGTCCCTAAAGAAATCCACCGCTTCATCGAGGTCGGGCACGGTGAAGGCGATGTGCTCGGTTCCGCGCAGGCCGGAAATACCGCGTGCGGCGCGGTCCCCGGGCGCTTCCGCCTCGTTCGGTCTCATGGTCCGTCACTCCTTTCGGCTCGACAATCGTTCGTGGCAGCAACTCCTCGACGATGAGTCTTCACAACCCGAATCCCGCATCCATCTTCTGGGTGGTACCGGTGATAGATCTGCCGGCAGGACCCGCGAGGAAGGAGACGTAGTCGCCGATCTCGCCGGGCGTGATGAAGCGCTTGAGGGCCAACAAGCTCTCAACGTAGGGCGCGTTCGGGCCGTCCGCCGGGTTGGAGTCCGTATCGGTGGGGCCGGGTTGCACGACGTTGACGGTGATGGCTCGGTCCCCGAGATCGCGGGCGAGCCCGCGCGCCATCCCGTGAAGTGCGGCCTTGGTCGCCGCGTAGGCAGCTGCCCCCGCGAAGGGCAGTGCGTCGGCCATCGTGGACCCGATGAGGATGATGCGTCCACCATCGGGCATATGGCGTGCGGCTTCGACGGACGCGAAGTAGGGAGCGCGCATGTTCACGTCGATCATGTTGTCGACGACGGCAGGATCGAGGGTCAACGGATCACCGATGAGGGTGATCCCGCAGTTGACCACGAGAATATCGATCCTGTCGGCGCCGGCCACGGCGCTGGTCACCGCCTGCCGGTCCGCGCTGTCGGCCTGCACAGCCAGGCCGCCGGTTTGTTCCGCGAGCTGGTTGGCCTCGGCGCCCGCGCTCAGATACGTGAACTCGACGGATGCGCCGTCCCGAGCCAGAGCACGCACGATCGCCGCCCCGATACCTCGCGAACCGCCGAGGACCAGAGCCTTCTTACCATTGAGATTTCCCATCGATCCTCACCCATCTACTCGAGCGTACGGGGAGCTCCCGATTGCTGTTGGTTATTTGCTGTCGCGTCGTGCCGGCCACTGGCTCAGCCGACTGCTGGCGTTCGTACTCGGATTGGCTCCGTGGAGAATCGCGCCGGTGGACGAGGTTGACCTCACGGGCAACTCCAAACCCTCGATCCGCGGCTGATCACTAGAAGGTTTCCGGCGCCGGCCGAGACGGGCGGTCGATGACGATCCAGCCGTCCTCGACCCGCATCGAGTAGATCTGCAACGAACGTTCGCAAGGGAAAGCGGTGGCGGCTCCGGTGGCGATGTCGAAGGCGCCACCATGAAAGGGGCACTCGATCGTCGCGCCGTCCTGGAAGCCGTCGGTGAGGTCGGCTTGACCATGAGTACAGGTGCTGTCCGTGACGAAGTAGGCGCCCTCCACCTCGTACACGGCGAGCGGGGGGGCCCCCTCGATGAGGATCGGGACCGGCTCTCCCTCCTCCACGTCGCCGGTCTGACACAGACGTAGTGCGTCGGTCATCCGAGTCCTCCTCCAACCTTCGGCTTGGACGTCTCGCCCGGCACGTTCGTGGTCCTCGCCCGCTCGGGCAGCGTGCTGGGAGATCTTCGGCGCAGCAGTTCCCGCAGCGGCGCGCCGGCGTCGCCCAGCCGTGCCGGGTCGACCGGCAGGCGCCGCTCCACCAGGCGCCTGCCCGGGCCGACGTCGGCGGCCCGGTTGACGGCAAGCACGCCCGCGACCACGCCGGCATCGAGGAAGAAGGCGCTGAACGACGAATCTTCGATGTCCCCGCGCAGGACGACGCCGAGGGTGTCGTCGAGCCGCCCGCC
>CAXTDD010000007.1:10234-18320 GCA_964242955.1 uncultured Rubrobacteraceae bacterium
ATCTGGAGGTTGAGCCCGTACTGCTCAGACCAGAAGCGGCAGGGCCGACGGTAGTCGACCTGCTCGTCGAGCATCGCCAGGGCGGCCGCGGCGCCCTGATCCGCGGCGTTGTGGAAGGTCTCCAGCCGCACCCCCGCGCCATCGAAGCCGGGCTGCTCGGCGACGTCCCCGGCAGCGAAGACGTGCGGGTGGCTGGTCCGGCACTGGCCGTCGACGCGGATGCCGTTCCCGAGCGCCAGCCCGGCCGCGCGGGCAAGCTCGACCGCGGGCTCGATCCCGATGCCGACCACGACGGCATCGCATGTCACCCGGCTGCCGTCGTCACACTCGACAGCCCGCACGTCGCCATGGGCGTCGGTGATCAGCCGCGTGACGCCGGTACGGAAGCGGCACGTGACCCCGTTGGCCGCATGGATGCGCCCGAGCCAGGTCCCGAACCGCGCGCCCAACGTCCTGAGCATGGGGGACGCCTCCGGCTCTATCGCCGTGACCTCGCATCCCGCCGCGCGTGCGGTGGCGGCAACTTCGGCGCCGATCACCCCCATGCCGATAACCACCAGTTCCGCGCCGGGGCGCAACGCCTTCGCGATCCCCTCAGCGTCGTCCTTAGAGCGCAGGTAGTGGACGTTGGTCGCGTCGCCGCCGGCCAGCCCCAGACGTCGGGGCCGCCCACCGGTCGCCAGCAGGATGCGGTCGGCGGACAGCGTGGTGCCGGTCGCCAACCGCACGCCGCCGGCCCGGAGGTCCAGCGCCTCGACCCGGACCCCGAGGACCAGCTCCACCTCGTGCTCGGCGTACCAGTCGTCGTGGTGCAGGTAGACGCCCGGCGACGAACCGGACGCAGAAAGGAGGAAGTCCTTCGACAGCGGTGGCCGCTCGTAAGGGGGCCACCGCTCCTCCCCGACAAGGAGCACGCGGCCGTCGAAGCCCGCCTGCCGCAGGGCCTCTGCGCCGCGTGCTCCCGCGACGTTGGCGCCGACGATGGTCACGGTTCTTGGAAGCATCGAGGAGTCTCAGGTCCGGGTGTTCGGCACCCGGTCGTAGAAGTCGGCCTTCATGGGCATGTCTCCGACGGGAATGCCGGTCTCCAGGTTCGGTGTGTCCCACTTGTTCACCGCGTAGTCGACCTCGCAGACGGCGAGCGCCGCGTAAGCCAGCTTCTGATCTTCCTTGGGGATCTCGTCCAGCGGGAACTGGTCAAGGTACTCGATGATCTCCTCCATCTGCGGCATCATCGCGTGGTAGAACGCCGAAATCTCCGGCATCGTGCTCGTGGAGCGCTTGACGGCCCGCTCGTGCGGGTCCGCGAGCCCCCAATCAGGGAGGAACATCTCCAGCTCGACCGTGGTCGGGCGCTTGCGGGTCTCAGGCATCTCGAGCCTCCTGCCGGTCGTCTTCATGTGCTGAGCGCAGCACCGTACGCGCCAGGGCGCGCAGGGCCACTTCCTGCCTGCCATAGACCACGTGCGAGATCGCGCCCGATTGGTAGCTTTTCTGGACGCTCTCGGCGGTGAACAGGTCCTCGGTCATCGCGTCACGCCCCTGGACGCGAGCCTGCTCCGCGTTGAACAGTTGCCCGAAGTTCGTCGGCTCGACGATGTCGTAGACGTCGTGCTCCCAGATGCACTCCCCCACCGACACTGGGGTGGTGCGCTGGATGACGAAGCGGCCCTTCTGCACGAACAGGATCACGTTCGGGAAGAGTATGTAGTTGTCGAAGAGCCAGAACGGGTTGTCCCCCTTCAGGACCCCTTCCGGATCTTCGTCGAGCGCGCCACCCGAAGGCCGGTACTTTCCGGCGAGCAGATCGACGGGGCTGAACAGGGTCGGGTTCAAGACGTCGGCGAGGTACACGCCGACGCCGCCGGGGACGCCCGCGCTGTCGGAGAAGGCGTAGGGCCGGCACCGCTCCGACGGGATCAATCCGGCGATGGTGTTCTTGTGGTTCTGGTCGACGTGGTACCCCTCTAGTTGGGCGTTCATGGCGAGTTTCCAGTTCGCCTTGACCGTGGTGCGCCAGCCGTGGTTCCAGGTCCAACCCGCCTGGCCCAGGTGACGGTCGAAGGCGCCGCCAAGTTCGGAGAAGTGGTCGTGCACGGAACGGGCCGGCTGCGGGTCGAGGTTGATGAAGACGAAGCCGCCCCACACGTCCACCGAGACCTGGTGGAGGCCTTGCTCTTCCACGTTCAGGTCATCGAAGCGGTCCCCCCCCGGTACGTCGAGCACCTTGCCGTCGAAGCCGTACGCCCAGCCGTGCAAGGGGCACACCAGGCCGCCTCGGGCCCTGCCGCACGGGTCTTCAGCCAGCCGCGCGCCGCGATGGGTGCAGACGTTGTGGAAAGCGTGCAACGCGCCGTCCTTCGCCCGGACCACGACGACGGAGACGCTCATAGCGTCGATCTCGTAGGTGATGAAGTCACCCGGCTTGGCGACGTCACCCTCGCGCCCGACCAGGAGCCAGTTCTTCCCGAAGACGTTCCTCTTCTCCAGTTCGAAGAACTCCGGAGAGGCATAGCTGTCGATGGGGATCTTTTCGCTCCCGAGCGCGTCCGTGCCCATGGGCGGCAGTTCCAGGTGGTCTTGCAGGGTCATCTCGACAATTCCTTTCGCTGTGGAGGGAGACGCAACTGCGTCCCGAAGCAAACGTCATGCAACCCTGATCGCCCGTTACGGGTACTGGTCTCTGACCGAGAGGAAGTGCGCCCGCTCGCCTTCTATACGCGCCTCGAACACGATCAGCGGGCCGTTTGCCACGATCCGCTTGCACGCGAGCCGAGTGACGCCGTTGCGCTCCTCACGGTGGCTTCGGAACACCTCTCGGGCTCGGTCGAGACCAACGTTCGGGCCCTCAAAACCAGTCACGTCCCCCGAGGCAGGCAGCGGGATCATCAGTCGCGCGTCCTCGGCCGGCACGCCAAGGAACCCGCCCCAATCACCGTTCGCAGCGCCGCGCCGCAAACCGAGGAAAGCAGCGCGAGCTACCTCCACAAGTGCTATCTCCTCCGCCGCGGATACGTGGGGTTGCGAAGCCACCGAGACTCCTCCAGTGTCGGAGCTTGTAGCCGACAGGTGTGTTTACTCTTTCCCCTGAAATCCACGTTAGACTGGGGCGTATCAACCGGCAACCACTCTGTTCGGCACAACGGAACACCGGCGCAAATACCGGGCGACTCGTCGGCGGCGCGGGTGGACACCGTTCCCTCCCTAACCCTGGTCCGCCTTCATGTGGTCCCAGATCCTGGCTAGGATCTCGCCGCTCACCGACGACCAGTAGGAGAACTCGTCCTGGTTCAGCGGTCGGGGGGAACCCGCGGAGGCGGCCCGCCAGTTGATCTCGGCGGAGGCTTCGAGGACCCACATCCGGGCGGTGGCTTCGCCCACGCTGGCGCCGACCGTCACCGCCCCGTTGCCCCGCAGCAGGATGCCCGCCCCGTCACCCAGTCGGTCCACGAGGGCTTCGCCGCGGTCCCGGGTGCGGATCAGGGTGGCGTCGTCCAGGACCGGCACCTCGCGGCCCACGAAGGCCCCCTGTCCGTGCAGCGCCTTGATGGGCACGTCGGCGACAGCGAGCGCCGTGGCCGTGCGCGGCTGCGCCCGGCAGACCGCACGGACGTCCGGGCGTCGCTCGTAGATCGAGCGGTGGATCCAGGCTTCGCCCGGAACCCCGTCCGGCAGCCCGGGTTCCGAGAGCGAGACCTCCAGCAGGGGCTCATCCGAAACGAGCGAGCCGAGCGCCTTGGGAGGCGTGACGACAAAGCCTCCGCCGGCGCGGGCCGAGACGTGGCCGAAGGCCGTCACGAGCCCGTGGGCCGCCAGCGCCCGGGCGGCGGAGATAAGGTCCTCGTGCGTGTCGGCCGTCACCCCGGGCGTCAGTTTGAGGTTGCTAACCGGTCGTGGAGGTGACCCTCCGGGGCTGGTCGGCGTGGGTGCCGAGATCCGTTCCGTACGTCAGGTAGGTCTCGGGCATGTTCGAGCCCCAGAGTTCGAGGCCTAGCGAGGCGGTATCGGGGCCCCACCGGATCGGCTCCCAGTCCGGTTCGAAGATGAGGAAGCCGCCGGTCCAGACCTCGATGCGGTTGCCGGAGGGTTCGAAGCAGTAGAGGAAGATCGCACCGCTAGTACCGTGCTGGCCCGGGCCCCACTCGATCTCGACGCCGCTGTCGGCGAGGATGGTGGCCGCCCGGATCATCTGGTCCGGCGAGTCGGCGTAGTAGCCGACGTGGTGCAGGAACGTGCCGCCCTGGTTCTTGTTGCGCATGAGCGCGACCTCGTGCGAGATGTTGGTCCGGCTCATCCACGACCCTAGCCGGCCCCCGCCCTCGGCCTCCAGGTAGTAACGGTGGTGGATGCCCAACACCTCTTCCAGCCAGCGCTGCTCCGCCGCCACGTCGTTGGTCAGAAAGTTGACGTGGTCGAAGCGTCGCGGCGCTATGCCTTTCCCCACGTACCGCTGCGGGTGGCTCGGAAGCTTGGAATGGAGGTCCGGGTCGTCGTTCGCGAACCGCTCGCGCTCCCAGTAGAGCTCCGTCGGCACCCCCGCCGGGGTCATAAACCGCAGCCCGTCGCCCTGGCCGAGCTCCTCACCACCCTCGACCCAGTGGTGCTCGATGCCGAGCTCCAGGAACCGTTTTTCGAAGGCCGGCAGGTCCTCCGGCGTCTCCACCCGCCAGCCGACGTGCCCGAGCCCCGGACGGTCGGCCTTTGTGAGTACCAGGGTGTGGTGGTCCCGGTCCTGCCAGGCTCTCAGGTAGACCCGCTCGTCGTCCTCGTCGCTGACGAACAGACCCATGACCTCCGTAAAGAACCACCTCGACCGCCCCAGGTCCGTGACCCGCAGCTCCGCGTGCCCCACGTGCGCGACCGCCATCGACTACTCCTTCTGCCTCTTCGCCTGCACGGTTTGTACTATTTTCCACAAGGATACCCCGTGCAAGGCATCTGTTCGTCTATACAAAACACGCCCGCCGCGCGAGCCTCCAGGACCGAACGCGAAGTGCGCTCTTTGGATGAGACGCGGCCCTCCCGCGATGACAAGGATGCAAGATGGCCTGATTCTCCCCAAACAAATGCTGAATGTGCCATCGGTTCCGAAATGACGAACTCGGTTGTAGCCTACCCTGCACGTTGCGGTGCATAGTCACGGGCAGGGTTCAGGGAAGGTCCGCGGATCGAGCGATGCACGCGACAAGAGGAGGGGCGATGAGCGCCACGAACGAGCCGTTAGAGCGCACGACCGGCGAGGGCGGGAAGGTTGGGCAAGACCTCGATTGGGGCGCGATCCACGCCCAGCTATCCGAGACGTTCGGTGGGGAACTCGTCCATCCCGAAGACTCCGGGTACGACGAGGCCCGGACCATCTGGAACGCCATGGTCGACGAGCGTCCCGGCGTGATCGCGCGTTGCACCAGCACCGAGGACGTGGTCGCGGTCGTCGGCGTGGCCCGCGAGCACGGCGCGCTGCTCTCGGTGCGCGGGGGCGGGCACGGGATCACCGGCAAGGCCCTGTGCACGGGCGGCATCACCCTCGACCTCACCCGGATGCGCAACGTCGAGGTGGACGCGGAGAACCAACTGGTGCACGTCGAGGGCGGCTGCCTGCTCGGCGACGTGGACTCTGCCACGGCCCCGCACGGGTTGGCCGTGCCGGCCGGGATCGTCTCTGAGACCGGCGTCGCGGGTCTCGCGCTGGGCGGCGGCATAGGATGGCTCTCGCGTAAGCACGGCCTGACGTGCGACAACTTCCACTCGCTCCAGGTCGTCACCGCGGCCGGGGATGTCCTGGAGGTCTCCGAGAACGAGCATCCCGATCTCTTCTGGGCGCTGCGCGGCGGCGGCGGCAATTTCGGCGTCGTCACGCGGTTCACTTTTCGCGCGTACGAGTTCGGGCCGGACCTGCGTTTCGGGGCCGCGCTGTACCGGTCAGAAGAGGCCCGGTCCGCGCTGCGCGAGTACGCGCGGATCTACCCGACGCTGCCCAGCAACGTCGGGTGGCACGTCGCGATGAAGCGGAAGATGCCGCCGCTGCCGTTCGTCCCGGCCGAGCTGGTGGGGGAGCCGATCGTCATGCTCTTCTGCATGTGGCTCGACGACCCGGAGGCCCCCGAGGGCAAGGAGACCATCAAGAGACTGGTGGACATCGGGGATCCCGTCGCGACGGGCGAGGCGGTCATCCCGTTCGGGCTCGGGATGCAGCGCTTCCTGGACGCCGAGTTCCCCAACGGGTTCCGCAACTACACCAAAGAGGCCCACCTCTCAGAGCTCTCCGACGGGGCCATCGACGCGCTGCTGGACTTCTGGGAGAACGGGCTCTCCGGACCCGAGTCGACGATCGAGGGCGAGATCGCGATCTACGGCCTCGGCGGTGTGGCCGCTGAGATACCGGAAGGGGACGCGGCGTTCGCGAACCGCGATTGCCTGTGGTGGATCAACTGGGCGATGCACTGGCACGAGCCCGGGGACGACCGGGAGAACATGGCCGCCATCCGCGGGTCCTGCGAGGCGCTCGCCCCGTGGGGTGGGAGCGGCGTCTACGTGAACATGCTCAACGTGGACGAGTTGGACCGCGTGGTCGAAGCGTACGGCGGGCCCGAGAAGTACCGGCGGCTCGGCACGGTGAAAGCGCAATACGACCCGGGGAACCTGTTCCGCCGCAACCACAACATCGAGCCCATGCCGGTCGAGACGCCGGGTTAGCGCCCCGGGCGACGCGCCCAAGAGTCAGGCCTTGCCCGGTAGACGGACAGAGCAGAGACACCAAGAGGAAGGGGTCGAGTTGACCACGGACGCGCGGAACACGGCGGGCGACAGGGGTAGCGCGGTGGACGAGGCCAAGCCCGTGCTGATCGTGGGCGCCGGGCCGACGGGTTTGACGGCGGCCATGGAGCTCTCGCGCTTCGGGGTCCCCGTCCGCATCGTGGACAAGGCGGCGGAACCCTCGACCACCTCCAGGGCCCTGGCCGTTCAGGCCCGGACCCTGGAGCTGCTGGAGCCGCGGGGCGTCGGCGCGGAGATGGTCCGGCTGGGCAACCGGGCCAAGGCGACGGGCTTGTACGGGCGCGGCAAACGGCTGGCCGCGGTGGAGCTGGGCCGGATACCCAGCCGCCACAACTACGTGTTGCTGCTCGCCCAGTCCGAGACCGAGCGCCTGCTGCGCGAGCGGCTAGCCGCCCAGGGCGTGGAGGTCGAGCGCGGCGTGGAGATGACCTCCTTCGAGCAGCTGCCCGCCGCCCGGGACGGCTCCCCCGGCGGGGTGCGCGTGGCGCTGCGCCATGCCGGCCGAGAGAGCGAAGAGGTCGAGGCGTCCTACCTGATCGCCGCCGACGGCGCGCACAGCGCCGTCCGGCGCAGCCTGGATCTGCCCTTCGCCGGCCGATCGCTGCCGCAGGTCTACGCCCTGGCCGATCTGTACATAGACGGCGACCTGCCCGACGACGAACTGTCGGTCTTCCTGGCCCCCGACGGCTTCCTGGCCGTCTTCCCCATAGGCGGGAACCACTTCCGGTTCATGGCCGCCGACCCGGAGCACCGCGACAAGGACGCCGGGGCGCCGACGCTGGAGGAGATGCAGGCCGTCTACGACCGCGTCGCCCACATCCCGGCCCGGCTGCGCGACACGAACTGGAGCTCGCGGTTCCGCATCGACAGCCGCCACATGGCTACCTTGCGCGCCGGCGACGTCTTCTTCGGCGGGGACGCCGCCCACGTCCACAGCCCCGCCGGCGGGCAGGGCATGAACACCGGCATCCAGGACATGATCAACCTCTCCTGGAAGCTGGCCATGGTCCTGCACGGGCGGGCCGATCCCGCGCTGCTGGACACCTACGGGGCCGACCGCCTGCCCGTCATCTCCAGCCTGGTGCGCGCCACCGAAACCGCCACGAACGTGTTCGTCTCGCAGAACCCCGTGGTGCACCAACTGCTCACCCGCATAGCCCCGATCGCGCTGAGCACCGACAGGGTGCAGAACAAGGGCACGCGCACCATCGGGGAGGTCGGCGCGGGCTACCGCAAGAGCCCGCTGTCGGCCGGCGCAGGCGCCCGCGCCGGCCTGCGGGCCGGCGACCGCGTACCCGACCTGGACCTGTCC
>CAXTDD010000008.1:0-16478 GCA_964242955.1 uncultured Rubrobacteraceae bacterium
AGGCACGACGACGCGCTCCAGGAGGCCTGCCTCGACGCCTTCCACGACCTCGGCGCGAAAGTCGTCGTCGTGACGCGCAGCGGCGGCGTGGTCACCGTCTCGGGCGGGGGGACCGTCGAGCAGGTGGGGCCCCTGCCGAAGGTGGACGTGCAGAGCGTCACGGGCGGGCGCGACGCCTTCTGGTCGGCGCTCCTCCTGGCCCACCTCGACGGCAAGGACTGGCCGACGTGCGTGCGGTTCGCCCACGAGGTCGCGGCGGTCAAGCTCGGCGTCGAGGGGCACGTGGGGCGCATGATCGACCGCGGCGAGATCTACCGGCGCCTGGAGCGGGGCGCCGGCCGGAGGGCATAGAGGTAGGGGGCGGCTTGCGGCACGAGAGAGGGTGAAGGAGTTTTGATGAGATCCAACCTGGTTTTGCTGGGCGGCGTGGCCGCGGTGGTCGCCGGGGTCTTCTCGTTCTGCGTCAACGCCCTCTTCTCTCTGCTCTTGATGTCCAACGAGGTCATCCCGTGGCCGGTAAGCCCCCTGCTGACCCTCGCGGGGATCGTCACCACGCTCCTGTACGCGTTCGGGCTGGCCGGGCTCTACTCCCTGTTGGGGCGGCGCTCGCGGCCCGGGATCGCCGGCCTCGTTCTGGTCTCCGGTGCGTTCCTGATGACCCTCACGCCGTGGGCCTTCGGGATAGCTTACGCCCTGTATCAGGAACTCTTCGTCCCCGGGGACACGATCGCCAGCTCCTTGCTGGTCTTTCCACAGTTCGCGGTCGAGATAACGGAGGTCACCCTGCTGGCCGTCGCCGTCCTGCTGCTCGGGCTGGCCGCCCTGCGGACCCGCGTCCTCGGCCCGTGGACGTTCGTGCCGCTGGTCATAGGCCTTCTCTCCCTCGTCCCGCTTCTCTCCTGGGCCGCCCACGGCCTGGGATTCGAGGCGCTCGGGGAGATCCCGTTCCCGTCGTCGCTGGTGCGCGCTCCCTTCTGGGCGCTGCTCGGCGTCGTGATGTGCCTGCGCGCCGACGCCGTACAGGCGCGCGGCCGGTCCGTCAGGCCTGCATAATGTGCCGCGTCGTGTACCGGACCCATTAGGAGCAGGATGCCCAAGCGCAAGATCACAGCCCTCCCCCGCCTGATAGAGAGCCTCCCACCCGAAGACCGTGCCGTCGCCGAACGCATCCTCGAGGTCTCGGCCACGACCGGGCGCCTCGACCCGCCGGAGGGGATGCGGCCCTGGATCGAGAAATCCTTCGGGTCGGTGGACGCCGTGACACAGCAGCGCATCGTCAAGGTCACGAACCGCGTCACCCTCGAAGGCACCCTCTTCAACGAACTGCGTGCCTCCCGCCCCCTGGACACCGGCGTCAGCATCGACCTCGACCGGGAGATAGCCGCCACAGAGGGAGACCCCTTCTGCCGGCCCGAGGAAGGCACCCCCGCCGACGTCTTCGGCCGCGTCGGGGGCGAGCACGCCACCACCGCCTCCAACATCGCCAAGTACGACGGCTTCCACGGCGTCGTCGTCTTCGACGACCACAACCCCCTGCACCTCACCCCCGAGAAGGTCTCGGACTACGTCTCCACCGGCCTGCAATGGTGCCGCAAGGCCATGCAGGAGGACCCCGAGGCGAAGTATCCTTTCCTGATGTGGAACTGCCTCTGGCGGGCGGGCGGCTCGATCATCCACGGCCACGCCCAGGTGACGGCAACCCGCAACGCCCACTATCCCAAAATCGAGCGCCTGCGCCGCGACGCTGCCAGCTACCGCGCCGAACACGGCACGGACTATTTCGGGGACCTCCATCGGGTCCACGACGCCCTGGGCCTCGGCGTTCCGGCGGAGGAGGGTGTCAGGGCGTTCGCCAGCCTCACGCCGATCAAGGAGAAAGAGCTCGTCGTGATCGGGGGCGGGCCAGGGGACGAGACCTTGCACCGGACGGTGGGCGCCCTGCTGCGGGATTTCGTACACAGCCTCGGCGTACGGGCCTTCAACGTCGCCTTCTTCATGCCGCCGCTGGCTTCTGCCGACGAGGACTGGTCCGAGTTTCCAACGGTCGTCCACCTCGTGGACCGCGGCGACCCGGCCAACCGCACCTCGGACATAGGGGCGATGGAGCTGTACGCCGCCCCCGTCGTCGCCTCCGATCCGTTCAGGGTGGCGGAGGTACTACGCGACGGAACGGCGTAGGAGCGGGCGTGGCACGCGTCGAGGCCAGGTTGGAGGGGATGGGGCTGGTGCTTCCTCAACCGATGCAACCGCCGCCGGGGGTGGAGTTTCCCTTCGCGTGGGTGCGGGTGCGCGGGAACCGGGCCTATGTCTCCGGCCACGGACCCTTGAACCCAGACGGCTCGCTCTGCGGCCCGTTCGGCAAGGTCGGTGCCGCGGTCTCCCCGGAGGAGGGCTACGAGGCGGCCCGTCGGTGCGCCCTCTCCGTCCTCGCGAGCCTGAAGCGGGAGCTCGGAGACATCGACCGGGTCAGCGCCTGGCTCGTGGTCCACGGCGGCGTCGACGGGTCCTCCGACCTCGTTCTAGAGCTCTACGGCCTCCAGGCCGGCACCCAAGCCCGCACCGTCCCCGGCGCCGCGACCCTGACGCTGAACCACACCGTCTTCGTCGCGGCCGAGGTCGAGACCTCCACCAGAGGCTGATCGCCGAAACCCGAAGGCGCGTTTCGCGGAAGGCCCCCGCGAACCGCTTCAGACGGGTAGTTCGGCCCTGTCGCCCACCTTCACGCCGCGCTCGGCGAAGAAGCCCTTGTTGGCTTCCAGGGCGTAACGGGCGGGCTCGGCGGACTCGTAGTGGGGGGGCGTATCGTCCAGCGCCTTCATCTCCTGGATGTCCACTATGCGTCCCCCAGAGTCCATGAAGGCTATGGAGAGCGGTATCAGGGTGTCCTTCATCCAGAAAGACAGCACCCGCTCCTCTGGGTACACGAAGAGCATCCCGGCGTCCTCGGCCAGCGCGGTCCGTCCCATCAAACCCCGCGACATCTCGTTCATGTCGTCCGCGATCTCGACCCGCACCCTGACGCTGTCTCTGCCGGAGGTCTCTATCGCGACGGTCTCGGGCGCGGGGGCTGCCTGCGTGGTCTCCGGGGCCGACGCCGAAGACCGCCCGCCCGAACCGGCTCCGGAGCCTTGGGTGCCGGAAGCCCCACCATTCTCCGGGTTCTGCTGACTACAGCCGGCCAGCAGCAAGACGAACAGCAGCAGGGTGAACCTCCAGTTCCTCATCGCAGCACGAACTCCAGACGCTTGTTCTGGCGGCCCTTGCTCTTATGGGCGGTTATCCCGATACCGCCCACCTCTCCCGTGTTGGCGACGTGGGTGCCGCCGTCGGCCTGGGTGTCCAGGCCTTCTATCTCTACTATGCGGATAGCTTTCACGCGTTCGGGTACGAGGCTGGCCTGCGTCCGGATCAGGTCGGGGTTCGCCAGCGCCTCGTCGCGCCGCAACTCGTAGACCTTCACGGGACGGTTCTCGGCGAGTGCCGCGTTGGTCAGGCGCCCTATCCTCTCGGCGACCTCGGCGGTCCACTCGCCGGGGAAGGAGAAATCCATCCTGGCGCGGTCGGCGCGCATCTGGCCGCCGGTCACTCTGGCGTCGAAGTTCTTCCAGATCACGCCGGAGAGGACGTGCAGCGCCGTGTGATAGCGCATGTGGGCGTACCGCCGCTCCCAGTCCAGCGTCCCCTTCAGCTCCTTCACGGTGCCGGGTATGGCCCGGTCGAGGACGTGGACGATCCCGCGCCCCTCCCGCCGCGCGTCCACGACGGCCGCGTTCACGGGGCCTATGCCCAGAGAACCCTTGTCCGCCGGCTGGCCTCCGCCGCCGGGGAAGAAGGCCGTCGCCTTCAAGACGACCTCGCGGCCGTCGAGCTTCGCGACGCCGGCCCGAAATTCCCTCAGGTACGAATCTTCGAGAAAGAGCTCTTCGGTCACGTCAGCACTTCGGCATTCCGGCTCTCACAGCGGGAGCGTGCCGCGTTCGTGGTTCTCGAAGGTCACGACCTCGCGGTAGCCTACGTCGTGGACGAGCTTCAGGCTCTGGTCGTAGCCGGCGGCGACCTCGTTCGGGGCGTGGGCGTCGGAGGAGAGGATGATGGGGACGTCGCGGCGGTGGAACATCTCCAGGAACTTTTGGGAGGGGTAGATCTCGCCTACCGGCTTGCGCAATCCCGCGGCGTTGACGTCCACCACGACGCCGGACTCCGCCACGGCGTCGGCGGTCTCTTCCAAAAGCGGGGTGATATCCCTCTCCGGGTAACGGCGGAAGATCTTGATGAGGTCGGGGTGCCCGATGACCTCGAAGCGCCCCGAGAGCGCGGCCCCGCGCACGTTGGCGTAGTACGCCGCGTACAGGTCGTAGGCCTCGTAACGCTCGTAGACGCTCTGGTCGGTGGCCCGGTCCACCTCGTCGCCGTCCACGCGGTGGACGGAGCCTATGACGTAGTCGTAAGGCAGCGCGGTCGCATCGGCCTCCATCCGGTCTTCCCGTCCCGGCACGAAGTCTATCTCTATGCCGAGGCGGAGGACCACGTCCCGGCTCGCCTCCCTGGCCTCCTGAAAGGCGGCGACGTCTATCTTGTCCACGTAGCGGTCGTGCTCCGTGATGCCCATCTGGCGGATGCCTCTCGATTGTGCCACCTCGCAGTAGCTCAAGATGTTCTCGACCGTCATCGGGCGGTCGTCGTGGGCTACGACGTGGAGGTGGTAGTCGATCAAGGGGTCGCTCCGGCGGTTTGGGGGTATAAGACTGTTCGACCTTATCTTATATGATGGTCGCACTGTTTATCCGGGCGAACGAGGGGAGTGGGGTTTGAGGAACATCGCTTACGGCGTGACGGCGGCGCTGACCGTCGCGGTCTTCGTCGTGGAGTTGTTGCACGGTCCGACGCTCCTCATCTTCGCGGTCACGGCGCTCGCCCTGGTCGGGCTCGCCTGGGTGCTGGGCCAGGCCACCGAGAGCCTCGGCGCCCACTCCGGCCCCCGCATCGGCGGCATCCTCAACGCCACCTTCGGCAACGCCGCCGAACTCATCATCACCATCTTCGCCCTCTCCGCCGGCCTGACGACCGTGGTAAAAGCCTCCATCGTCGGCTCCATAATCGGCAACGTTCTCTTCGTGCTGGGCGCGAGCCTCTTGCTCGGCGGCCTCAAGAACGGCACCCAGACGTTCTCCGCGACCATCGCCGGCGTCAACGCCTCGATGCTCGCCATCGTGGCCGCGGCCCTGTCCCTGCCCACGATCTTCGCGGCCACCACCCCGGGAACGCCCCCAACGAGCTTGAGCGTCGAGGTGGCCGTGGTGATGTTCGTCCTCTACATCCTGTACCTGATCTTCGTCTTCCGTTCCCCCGAGGGCCAGGGAGGTGGGCCCGAGCACGAGCCCCAGTTCAGTAGGGTGTTGTCGTTCGTGGTGCTGTTCGTGGCGACGGCGGCGGTCGCCTACGTCTCCGAGGCGTTCGTCGGGGCGCTGGAGCCGCTGACGGAGGAGGTCGGGCTGTCGGAGCTCTTCGTCGGCATCATCATCGTGCCCGTGGTGGGGAACATCGCCGAGCACATCGTGGGCGTCCAGATCGCGTACAAGAACCAGTTGGATTTCTCGATGGGCATCTCGCTCGGCTCCTCGATCCAGGTAGCCCTGCTCGTGACCCCGCTCCTGGTCTTCCTCGGCCCCCTCCTCGGCCACCCCCTCCGCCTCGTCTTCACCCCGCTGGAGCTCGGTGCCCTGGCGGCGGCCGTCATTATCACCGGCTTCGTCGCCCTGGACGGCAAATCCAACTGGCTCGAAGGCGCCATGCTCCTCGGCGTCTACATCATCTCCGCCCTGGCGTTCTTCTTCTCGCCATGAGCGAACCTCGTCCCCACGACCGCATCCTCCTCGAAGGCATGGTCTTCCACGGCCACCACGGCGTCCTGCCGGCCGAACGCGAGCTCGGCCAGCGCTTCGTCGTGGACGTCGAGCTCTACGTCGATTTGCGCCCCGCCGGCCTCTCCGACGACCTGGAGAAGACGGTGGACTACGGCGAGGTCCACCGCCTGGCGAAACAGGTCGTGCAGGGCGAGCCGGCGGACCTCGTCGAGACCATCGCGGAGCGCATAGCGAGCGCCGTGCTGGAGGAGCACCCACTCGTAGAAGCCGCGCGGGTGAAGGTAAAGAAACCCCACGTGCGCCTGGACGACACAGTGCTCGCCGGCTCGGCCGTCGAGATCCTGCGCCACAGACCCTGACCACCGAACCGCTGCCAAGGGGAACCCGTCACCCACCAAGAGACCCGACACCAAGAGCTAAGAGCTAAAGGCTAAAAGCTAAAGGCTACTAAGCCACCCACCGCCAGGTGACGAACATCGCCGCCAGCGCCGCCCCGAGCGCACCGGAGAACACCAGCCAAACCGCGAGCGTCCACCTGCTTCGCGACAGGAAGTACCCCATCACGAGGAAGACCGGGAAGGCCGCCAGCACGAAGCGCGGCAGGCTCATGAGCGGGAAGCGGGGCGAGGGCGCGAGCGCGGGCAGCAGCACCAGAATGGCCGCGTACGCTGAAAGCCCCGGCGGCAGCACGAAGAGCCCCGCGAGCGCCACGACCACAAAGAACGCCAGGAACGCCAGGTTCAATACGTTGGACGCCTCCAGCGCGGCCGTGGCGTCCGTCCCGATAAAGAGGGCGGCCGGGTCCGCGGCGTACTCCATCCCGACCCCGGCGGCCCGCCACGCGTCACCGAGCGTCGCCAAGGGACCCGAGGCCTCCCTGTTCCAGTAATCTCCCTGCTGCCGCGCGAAGACCAGCGGCTCCCCGAACCGCGCCCACAGGTAGGCCGCGTACCCCAGCAGGCCCGCCGGCACCAGGACCATCCCGACCACACCGCGCAGGCCGAGCTCTTGCCGGTGCCGCGCCCACTCCCACAGGAGCGGCACCAGCAGCAGGACGCCCACGTTGCGCGTCGCCGCCGCCAGCGCCCCCAAAAGGCCCGCGATCAGGAAATCCCTCCGCACGAACGCGGCCCAAAGGGCGCCCGCGGTCAGCGCCAGGAAGAGCGCCTCCGTGTAGACCGCGTTAAGAAAGAAAGCCGTCGGAAAAAAGGCGAGGCAGAGCGTGGCGGCGCGGGCGGCGCGCGCATCGTAAAGTCTCTCCGCTATCCGGTAGACGAAGAAAAGCGCGAACAAGGTGGAGACGAACGAGACCAGAACGCCCCAGAGCGCGGGTCCGCCCCCGACAATGGTGCCTAGCTTCACGAGCACCGGGTAAAGCGGAAAGAACGCCGTGGAAGCCGGCGTCCGCTCCCCGTACCCCTCCGTCGCTACCTCCGAGTACCAGGCTCCGTCCCAGTTCGCCCAGTAGTTCCAGAAGCCGGCCGGTCCCAGCGGGTCCCCAGCAGGGTCCGCCTGCGGCAGGAAGACAACGGCGAGGGCGCCAACGCCCAAGAACAGCAGCCTCGACAGGACAAAGACGACAAAGACGAAGGTCCATGCGGATCGGATCGAGACGTCCTTTGGTCCGACGCGGTGAAGAGAGCTTTCCACATGGCCTATCCTAGATCAAGCACCGGCTATCGGCGAGAAGCTAAGGGCTAACGGCCAAGAGCTAACGGCTCTAGTAGCGCAGGTTCGGCCCACGGCTTATGGCCCACCAGGCGCCGCAGAAGGCCAGGACGGAGATCAGGAAGACCATCCCGAGCGTCGGGTAAGGGTTG
Organism: uncultured Rubrobacteraceae bacterium; assembly: GCA_964242955.1. Lineage (GTDB taxonomy): Bacteria > Actinomycetota > Rubrobacteria > Rubrobacterales > Rubrobacteraceae > Rubrobacter_D. The sequence continues at coordinate 7,685 of CAXTDD010000008.1, forward strand.
AGGTCGGAGATGCCCAAAGTGGCGAAGCGGGCGGCGTCGACGGTGTAGAAGATGGGGTTGAAGAAGGTAGCCAGCCGCAGGGCGTCGGGCAGCATACCCACGGAGTAGAAGACCCCGCCGAGGAAGGTGAGGGGCTGTATCACGATGCTCGTCAGAAACGAGATGTGCTCGATCCTGGTAGCCAGGGCTCCCACCATCGTCCCGATAGCCGAGAAAGCGAAGGCGGCGAACACCCCGATAACGATGAGCAACAGCGGGTTCTCGACACCCACCCCGACGAACGGTATCCCGACGAGGAAGGTGCAGGCTCCCATCACGACCCCGCGCAAAGTTCCGCCCAAAGAGTAGGCCAGGGCTATCTGCAGGTCGCTCATAGGGCTTATTAAGACCTCGTCTATGTAGCGCTCGCGCTTGGCGTCGAAGACCGACCACGATGAGTTCATCTGCGAGTTGGTGACCAGGCTCATGAGCGCTATGCCGGGCAGGATGTACTCCAGGTACGGGACGCCGTCTATCTCGCGGATGCGGGTGCCGAGGGCAATGCCGAAGACGACCAGGTAGAGGAGGGAGGTCAGGATCTGGGGGACGATCGTCTGCATCCAGACCCGCGTGAAGCGCAGGACCTCGCGCGAGAGCAGCGTGCGGAACGTCCGGTCAGTTAGAAGCATCGCCGATGACCTTCATGTAGACCTCTTCGACGTTCCTCGCGTCGTAGCGTTCTTTGAGCTCGGCGCTCGTGCCCTGCGCCGTGATCCTACCGCCGTCTATGAGCGCTATCTCCTCGCACAACGCCTCGGCCTCTTCGAGGTAGTGCGTCGTGAGTAGAATCGTCATCCCACCGCGGTTGAGCTCCCTGACGTAGCCCCAGAGGCTGTAGCGCAGCTCCACGTCGACGCCCGCGGTCGGCTCGTCCAGAAACAGCAGCTTCGGGTCGTGCATGAGGGCGCGGGCGAACATCACGCGCCGCTTCATCCCGCCCGAGAGCGTGTTCGTTCGCTGATCCCGTTTCTCGACGAGGCCGAAGCGTTCGAGCAGTTCTTCGGCCTTGCTCTTCGCCTTCTTCTTGGGCACCCCGTAGTAGCCGGCGTGGAAGGTCAGGACCTCCTCGACGGTCAGGAACTTGTCGAGGTTGATCTCCTGCGGCGAGACCCCGATCATGCGCCGCGCCTCCCTGAACTCCGTGAAGGCGTCCTTGCCGTAGACCTCGACCGTGCCGGAATCGGGCCGCGCTAAACTCACCACGCTGTTGATGAGCGTAGTCTTGCCGGCCCCGTTCGGCCCGAGCAGCCCGAAGAACTTCCCGCCCCCGACCTCCAGCGAGACCCCGCCGAGCGCCTGGAACCCGTTCTTGTAGGTCTTCTTGAGCTTCTCGACCTTGAGAGCCGGCACGCCGTTCGTGGATGCCGCGCTCAACCGAGCACCTCGAACGCCGCCTTCTCCCCCGAGAGCATGGAGCCGTTGATAGACGAATCCTCCGTGTACTCGCCCGCCAGGAAGAGCCCCGGCATCTCCGTCCGGTTCTTTGGCAGCCCCTCGTGGACGCCCGGCGGCTGGGCGAACTGGCCGTATGGGATGCGCCGGAGCCCGAGCGGCCGAAAATCGGCGTCCGGGTACCACCGGCTCACGTCTTCGATTCCCCGGCGCAAGAGCTCGTCGTCGGGCCGGTCGAGCCCGGTCAGGACCACGGCGTAGAGCAGGTGGCGGCCGTTGGGGGCGTACTTTTCTGAGACGTTGCTCATCTCGGAGGCGTTGTTTACGAAGGCCGTATCTTCCGCGTTTAGCAGGATCTTCTTCTCGCTCTCCAGCCCGCCTGTTTCGTAATACAGGCACACCTCCCCGACGGACCCCCTGGGGACCCTCTCCCCCGTCAACTCGCCCGCCCCCGGCGCGTCCGTGGCGACGACCACGGCGTCGGCCTCGTGTTCTCGTCCCGCCGCGCTTACCCCCCGCACCCGGCCGTCTTCGAGCAGGAGCGCCTCGACAAGGCTATCCAGGTGGATATTCTCTTCCGGCAGATGGGAGGCGAGTTGTTTGGAGATCTCGCCCATCCCGAGGGCCGGCACGACGGTCCTGCCCGTGGCGAGCATCCTGAGGGTGAACCGGAGGACGCGGGCGCTCGTCGTCAGCGAGCGGTTCAGCGTGATCCCACCGTAAAACGGCCTGAAGAACGAATTGATGTACCGCTCGGACAACCCGGAGGACCGCAGGTACTCCAGCGTGGAGACGTCGGCCCGCCCGTTCTCGCGTCCCGCGCTCGTCGCCGTCCCCGGCAGGGTCTTCGCCGCCACCCCGACGGTCCGCAGCTTGTCCCCGAAGGTCGCTTCCCCGGAGAGCAACGTCGGCAGTAAGGACTTCGGATCCCGGACCGGGTCCGAGAGCACGCTACGCTCGCGTCCTCTATGGACCACGGCCCCGGGATCAAAGGCGCGCAACTCCAGCGCCCCGTGATCCAGATGCCTCTTCGAGACCGGGTAGGACGTGAAGTACACCTGAAAACCCCGGTCGAGCAAGAACCCGTCCCTCTCGTCCGTGCGCACGCGACCGCCGACGCCGTCCGACGCCTCGAAGACGCCGACCTCGGCCCCACGCTCCCTCAACACCTTTGCACATGTAAGGCCGGCAAGCCCAGCCCCGACAACGATAACCTTCATAGCCGCAAGAGTGTAGCGCACGAGCCACAGAGTACCGTTAGAGCGTCTACACCTCATACGCATCCAGCATCGTCTCCGGCACCACCCCCCCCACCACACTTGACGCGCCAGAAGATGCATTTATACTGTGTGCAGCACACGGCAGGAGGGAGATCGACCGCATGGAGCTTCGCGAGCAGATAGACCGGCTGAACCGGGACGAGTTGGCCGAACTCAGGATGTACATAGACGACAAGCTAGACCCCGCCAGCAGCGTGGAGCAGCGCATCAACTACCGTAGCGGTTGGCTGCAGTCGGAGTACCGCTACACCGACAAGGGCACCAAGCGCGGTCCCTACTGGTACTTCAAGTTCGTCAAGGAAGGCAAGAACCACAGCCTCTACATCGGGCGCACCGACGACCCCAAGGGCACGGTCGACCAGATACTGGCGAGCAAGGCGGGGTGATGGCTCCGGATAGCCCAAGGGCACTACACACGGCCCTTTATGGCCGCAAAAGTGCGGCGCACGGAGGGCAAAGGTCCGCCAAAGCGTTGGCGCGACCGGCCCGAAAGTGGTCGAAGATCAGCGCTCGGCGAACTCTAAGCGGACCTTATGCTGCTCGTCCAGCTTGAGCGCCGCCGAGTAAGGTTTGCCGGCCTTGCTCTTGAAGCCTTTCAGTTGGGGGGTGCGGCGGTCGGTCAGGAGTTGTTTGGCCTGGGACTGGCTGAGGCGTTTGCCCGAAACCTGTTTCCAGATCGCGAAGTCGCAGCGGTTCTTCTTCCAGGCCGAGCATCCGTAGGACTTTTTGGTCTCGATCACGGGTGAGCCGCACTTGGGGCACGTGCCGAGCGGCTCGCGGTCGCCGCGGGAGGGGCCTGCGACCCTCTCGCCCTGCATCTTGCGGACCTCGTCGACGAGCGAGGTGGCGAAGCCGGTTATGTCGGCCATAAAGTCCGGGCGTCTCTCGGCGCCCTTCTCCATCTTCGCCAGCCGCTCCTCCCAACGGGCGGTCAGCTCCGGCGAGCCGAGCGGGCTGTCGCCGAGGAGCGAGATCAGCGAGCGCCCTTTCTGCGTGGGCACCAGGGTCTTCTTCTCGCGCTCGATGTAGCCGACCCTTATCAGACGCTCGATGGTCGCCGCCCGCGTGGCCGGCGTCCCGAGGCCCGAGTCCTTCATCTGCTGGCGGAGCTCCTCGTCCTCGACGAGCTTGCCGGCCGTCTCCATAGCACCCAGCAAGGCCGATTCCGAGTAGCGCGGCGGCGGCTTGGTCTCCCCTTCCTTGACGCCCGTCTTGGCGACGTCCCACTCCTGTCCGGCCTCGATCGGGGGCAGCACCGGCGGCTCTTGCTCCTTCTTCCCGCCAACGCCGCCGGGGTAGAGCGCCCGCCAGCCGGCCTCGAGCACCACGCGCCCCTTGCTCAAGAAGTTCTCCTTGCGGACCTCGGTGACGACGGTCGTGTTCTCAAAGCGGGCCGCCGGGAAGAACACCGCCAGAAAGCGCCGCGCCACCAGGTCGTAGACCTTGGCCTCGTCGGAGGATAGGTTGCCCGACGACTTCTTGTTCGTCGGCACTATGGCGTGGTGGTCCGTCACCTTCGAGTCGTCCACGATGCGGCGCGTGATGGACAGTTTGGGAAGCTCCAGCAGCTTCTCCGCGAAGGGCGAGAGTTCCGGCAGGCCACCGGCAGCGTCGATCCGCCGCTTGAGGCCCCCGATCATGTCCCCGGAGAGGTAGCGGCTCGACGTCCGCGGATACGTGATGAGCTTCTTCTCTTCGTAGAGCGACTGGGCGGCCCGCAGCGTCCGCTCGGCCGTGAAGCCGTGGCGGGAGTTGGCGTGGCGCTGCAGCTCCGTCAAATCGTAGAGGAGCGGCGGCTTCTCGGTGGCGGTCTTTTTCTCCGCCTTCTTCACGATGCCGGTCCCGCCGCGCACCTTCTCGGCTACCTTCTCGGCGGCCTCGCGGTTGTCCAGGCGGTTCTGCTTGCCCTTGAACCAGGCCCCGTCGTAGGAGTCCCCTCCGCGGCGGAAGCGGGCGTGGACGGTCCAGAACTTCTCCGGCTTGAAGGCCTCTATCTCGCCTTCGCGGTCCACGAGGAGCTTGAGGGTCGGGGTCTGGACGCGGCCGACGGAGAGGACGTTGCCCGGACGTCCGAAGCGGACGGAGTAGGCGCGGGTCGCGTTCATGCCGACCACCCAGTCCGCCTCGCCGCGGCTGCGGGCCGCGTCTTCGAGGGGCTTCATGCGGCGGCCCTCTCGTAGAGCGTCGAAGCCGGAGCGTATCGCCTCGTGGGTGAGGGAGGAGATCCAGAGCCGCAGGACAGGCTTGCTGCAACGACTGAGCCCGTACAAATAGGCGAAGATGAGCTCGCCCTCCCGCCCGGCGTCGCACGCGTTGACGACCTCGGTAACGGACGAGTCCTGCATGAGCCCCTTGACGACGTTGAACTGCTCGCGCGTCTTGGGCGTGACCCTGACCTTGAACTTGTCCGGCAGGATCGGCAACGTCTCCAGCCGCCACCTCTTGTACACCTCGCCGTAGGCGTCGGGCGGCGCGAGCTCGGCCAGATGCCCGAGCGCCCACGTCACGGTCCACCCGTCGCCCCTGACGGAGCCTTTGCCCTTGCGCCCCCCACCCAGGGCGCCCGCTATGTCCCGCCCGACGGACGGCTTCTCGGCGACTATGAGCCTCATGTGATGGAGTATACGGAAGCCGGCCGGGATAACAGCGCCCGACCCGTCGCGGACTAAAGGCTACGCGCCGTACGCCTCGTTGAAGACCCGGTAGTACTCCTCCTGTAGCTCCGAATGTCTTTGTTGCAGCTCCCGGGCCCTGCCGGACGCTTCGTCGCGCGCCTTCTGGCGCTCTTCGAGACCCGCCGAGATGCGGTCGGAGATGTCTTGCAGGGCCTCGTACTCGGGGCTGCCGTACGCGTGCTTTCGCTGTTCCTCCGGGATGCGGAAGACCGTGGCGTCGTTGCACTGGTTCTGGTCGCAGATCGTGTCGTGGAGGCCGTTCCCGAGCTCGCAGGTGAAGGCGTCCCACGTCTGCGAGAGCGCCTCGGACTGCTCCCGGAAGTACCCGTCGAGGTCGGCCCCGGTCTTTGCGTCGAAGTACTCCCCGCCCCCGGCCGCGGCGATGTCCCTGAGCTGCCCGGCCTCGTCGTCGTCCACCCCGAAGCCCACGACGTCCACCTGCAGCCCTATGCCCGAGCGGTGCAACCCCTCGGCGGCGGCGACCGGGTCTCCTCCGCAGGTCTCGATGCCGTCCGAGACCAGCGTGACGCGGTTTACCTGCCCCGCTTTGCCGGCGAAGGCCTGCTCGGCCTCGCGCAGGGCGCCCTCTATGGGCGTCCAGCCCGTCGGCTCGAACCCGGAGAGTGTCTCCTCGAACGTCGCCGGGTCCACCCGGCCAACGGGGAGCAGGAGCTCGGCGGCCTCCTCGCAGCTATCGGCCCTGCCGGCCCTGGTGGTGTCGCCCTCGTGACCGAAGACCGCGAAGCCCGTCTCGAAGAGCACCGAGGAGGGCCCAGAATAGCGGAGGAGGGCGTCCTTGGCCGCCTCCATCTTGGTCCGACCGGCTCCGCTGCCGTCGTCGTCGGCCATCGAGCCCGAGGAGTCCAGGATCAGGAGCGCGTTGCGCTCGCTGGTGACGAACTCCACGCTACTCCCCCCCGCGGCCCCGGGACACTCCTCGGGGGCACAGTCGAACTTCTCGGGATCGAAGCCGTTCGCCGTCTCTATGAAATCGGGGACGTAGTTGCCGTCCGAGTCCTGGTACCACTTCTCGTCCAGCACCGGCTCCCCGCCCGTCTCCCCCACCGTGGCCTGCGCCGCCTCTTCCGTCAGACCCGCAACAGTGGCCTCGGAGGCCGTCGCCCCCGGAGAAGCCGATGCCGCGGGAGTAGCGGCGCCGTTTTCGGTCGGACGTCCCTCGGGCTTCGGCGCCTCCTCTTTCGCGTCGCCGGCCGCCCTCTCGCCGGCGTCACGGGCCGCCTCGACGCCGCAAGCAGCGGTGCAAAGGAGCACCGAGAAGATCAGAGCCACGACCGCCGTCCGCCGCATCCCTAGCTCCCTTCCGTGGGGCGGTTCCTGGTCCTGGCGGGCGCCATCGTGTCGAGGAGTCGGGTCGTCTCGGCGGTGTTGTCCGAGATCCTGAAGAGGACCACCACGATCTCGAGCAGCACCCGCACGTAGACGATGCTCACGAGCAGGAGCAACGGGGCCGAGATCAGGAACACGACCACCCCGACGACCCAACCCAGGGCGGAGGAGCCGGCCACCGCCGAGAGGAACGCCCCGAGCAGCAAGGAGATGTACCCGGCCGAGAAGACCGCGTTCAAGACGACGAAGATCAGGGAGATCACGTACAGGAAGCTCACGACCCTGCCGGTCACGAAGTGCTTGAAAGAGAGGTCGAAGAGCGCCGCGAAGAAGCCCCTCTTCCCCGCCGTCCCGCCTGTCGGCGCGAACGACGGCCCGGTCTCTGTCTGCATGCGGCCCTCCTCCGTGTCCGGTGTACCAAACCTTGCACCCCGGAGATTAGCGGTGCCGGGCAACGGCCGCATCTGTCGCCGGATAGATTGCCGGTCACGATGTTCGAGCCCCCGGGCGTTACTTTCGTCATGCCGGTGTCAGACGTTGAGAGGCCTCCTCAGGGAAGATCATCCCCGCGCGGAAACATGGTGCCGCCGCCGAAGACGAACTCCGCGAGCGTGGACTGCCCGGAGGCGATCCAGAAGACGGCCCAGGCCGTCGCGAAGACGTATGGAATGATGGCTATCGGCCCGGCGCGGACCGTGGTGGTGGAATGGAGCTCCTTGAGGCCGGCGGTGTTGACCCACACGCCCCAGAGCCCGGCGAGCAGCCCGAGGGCGGGCAGCCACAGGAGGAGCAGGATCGCCGAGAGGTATCCCGTTACCCGCAAAGTGGCCCCGAAGCCGGCGTTGCCCCGGCCGACGAAGAGGAGCACGAGCAGGTGGTAGACGCCGGCCTTGAGGAACAGGGCGGCGAGCGCGTACGGCACGGAGAGGCCGAGCAGCCACAGGACCCAGAGCGCCGCCCCCGCGGCGCCCTCGTAGCCCACGACAGAGATCCCGCCGAGGGTGCCGGTGACGGCGGCGCGGCCGAGGTCGTAGACGCCGGCAAGCAGCACCGCGAGCAACTGGCAGAGGACGGCGAAGATCACGGGCCCGGAGTACGAGTCTTCCCGGCGGACGGCGGCGAAGAAGCGCGCGGGGTCGAGCAAGACTTCCCGCGTGGCGACGACGAAGCTGCCGAAGGGTCGTTTGGTATCGAAGCCGGGCGGGGTCCTTTTTGCTGCGGTCACGGTCCATCCTTCCCGCGTCCTGAAAGCGTCCAGCATACACCAACGGTCCGCCGGCCCGGCCGCGTTACTTTCGTCACGGACGGAACGTGACGAATAGGGTGACCGGCGGGCGATGACGCGGGCGTCGGCGACGGGTAGAGTTCCGGCATGGACGCGGTCGAGCTCGGTGGGAAAACGCGGCGGCCCTTCTTCTCCTGGGAGAACTACCGGCTCCTCTTCACCCTCGCGTTCTGGCTCATGCTGGGCGTCACCTACGTGGGGTACGCGATAGTGCTGATCGAACGTCGCGCGGATCTCATCCCCGAGTACGATATGCGCCTCTTCGGCCTCCTCCCCGTGACCCTCTCGTTCGCGGCCCTGGCCGCCTGCTGGCAACTCCTGCCGTGGGGCGCCGGCGTCCGTCCCGGCCGGTACCTGGCGGTCCCTCTCTTTCTGGCAAGTCTTTTCTGGGTCAACTACTCGATGGTCGCCCTGGACCGGGTCTTCTACTGGCCGCTCTTTCTGCTGGCCTTCGCCCACGGGGTCTTCCTCTTCGGCGCGAGGCGGGGCGTCGCCTACGCGGTGCTGTTGCTAGGCTTGATCTTCCTCTACCTCGCCCTGGTCGACGCTGAAGGCTTGCTCTCCGACGCCATCCTGGTCCTCGCTCTGAGCCCCTCGGTCCTGTTCGTCGTGGCGGCCAGCGCCGCGATCTTGGAGACCACCCGCCGCCGCAGAGAAGCCCAAACCCTCCTGGAGGAGCTGGGTTCGGCCAACGCGGAGCTCGAGGACTACGCCGGGCGGGTCAGGGAGCTCTCCGTCTACGAAGAGCGGACCAGGATGGCGCGCGAGATCCACGA
>CAXTDD010000009.1:0-16262 GCA_964242955.1 uncultured Rubrobacteraceae bacterium
GGCGTCTCCGGCCGCGCGTTCCGCGATGGGCGCACGGTGCTGTTGGAGGACGTGCGCGAAGACCCCGATTTTCTGGGAGCCATCGAGGATATTACCTCGGAGGTGTGTGTTCCCTTCTTCGAGGAGGGCGAGGGTCGGGGTGAGGCCGTGGGCTTCTTGAACGTCGAGAGCACGGGGGGCAACAAACTCACCGGGGACGACCTGCGGCTGCTGGAGGCGGTAGGCGAGCACGCCGGCGCGGCCCTCGGCCGAGCGCGGTTGCACGGTCGCGTGACCGAGGCCGAGGAGCGTTATCGGGCGCTGGTGGAGAACATACCGGCGGTAGTCTATGTGGACGATGTGGACGAGCCCAACTCCGTGATCTACCGCAGCCCCTACGTGCGCGAGGTCTTAGGCTACGAGCCCGAGGAATTCCTTTCGGACCCCGAGTTCTGGCAGAACATCCTCCATCCCGACGACCGCGAGAGGGTGCTGGCCGAGAACGAGAGGACCAACGAAACGGGCGAACCGTTCCGCGTCGAGTACCGCATGGTCCGCAAGGACGGCCGCGCCGTCTGGCTCAGGGACGAGGCGTTCCTAATCCGCGACGGGGCGGGGCGCCCGAAGTTCTGGCAGGGCTACTTCGCGGACATAACCGAGCGCAAGGAGGCCGAGGCGAGGCTTAGGGAAGCCGAAGAGCGATTTCGCACGCTGGTCGAGCAGCTGCCGGTGGCCGTCTACAGGCAGGAGGTCGAGCACGGGGGCGCGATAGCGTACATGAGCCCGCGCATGGAGGATATCTCAGGATACCCGGCCGAGGAGTGGGTCGCCCACCCCACCCTGTGGGTCGAGACGCTGCACCCCGACGACCGTGAGAGGGTGCTGGCCGAGGACGCCCGCACCGACGAGACGGGTGAACCCTTCAGGGTGGAGCATCGCATGTTTCATAAGGACGGCCGCGTGCTGTGGGTGCGAAACGATGCGGTTCTGGTGCGCGACGGGGAGGGACGGCCGCTGTACTGGCAGGGCACCAAGTCGGACATCACGGGCCGCAAGGAGGCTGAGGAGGCGCTGAAAGAGAGCGAGGAGAAGTACCGCGCGGTGATCGAGGGCGTGCCGGCCATCACCTATGTCTTCTCGCAAGAGCCCGGCGGCGAGAGCCGCGCGGCGTATGTAAGCCCGCAGATCGAGTCGGTCTTGGGCTACACCCCCGAGGAGTACGCCGCCGACCCGGGGTTCTGGCGGGGTCTCTTGCACCCCGAAGACCGCGAGCGGGTGCTGGACGAGGACGAGCGCACCGGGGAGACCGGGGAGCCATTCAGGATGGAATTTCGCATGGTCGCCAGGGACGGATCTGTCGTGTGGCTCAGGGAGGAAGGAAACGTGGTACGCGTCGAGGACGACGGTACGCAGGTCTGGCACGGCGTGATGTTCGACATCACCGAGCTCAAACGGGTAGAGGAGACCCTAAGAGAAGCCGAGCGGCGCTACCGCGCCCTCGTCGAGCAGATCCCCGCGGCCACCTACACCCAGGAGATGCACCACAGCCACACGACCCTGTACGTGAGCCCCCAGATAGAGCAGATGACGGGCCACCCGCCCGAGGCCTACCACGCGGACCCCAACCTCTGGTACGCGGTGGTCCACCCCGAAGACCGCGAGCGGGTGATCGCGGAAGACGACCGCACGGACGAGACCGGCGAGCCCTTCTCTATGGAGTACCGGCTCCTCCACCACGACGGCCGGACCGTGTGGGTGAGGGACGAGGCCACGCTGGTCGAAGGCGGTGAGGGCCATCCAGGGTACTGGCACGGCGTCATGCTCGACGTAACCGAGCGCAAGAGGGCAGAGGAGGCGCTCAGGGGCAGCGAGGAACGCTTCCGCGCCCTCGTGCAGAATGCCTCGGACATGATCTCCATCCTGGATCCCGACGGCGCCATCCGCTACGTTAGTCCGTCGGTGGAGCGGGTCCTGGGTTACCGGCCCGAGGAGCGGGTGGGCGCGGACGTATTCGGCGCCGAGACCCATCCCGACGACGCCGAAGGGCTGCGGGAGGCCTTCGCCGAGGGGCTGGCAAGGCCCGGGGGTGTCAGCCGGCCGCTGGAGTTCCGGGTGCGCCGCAAGGACGGCTCTTGGCGGCACCTGGAGGCGGTGGCGACCAACCGCCTCGGCCACCCGGCCGTGGGCGGGATCGTGGTCAACGCCCGAGATGTCACCGAGCGCAGAGCCTACGAGCAGCGGCTGGCGCACCAAGCCACCCACGACCCCCTCACGGGGCTGCCCAACCGCAGGCTGTTCGTGGATCGTCTCGAACACGCCCTTTCCCAGACGGATTCCCGAGCGGGCGCGCGGAGCGGTCGGGTCGCGGTGCTCTACCTCGACCTCGACGACTTCAAGGTGGTCAACGACTCTCTGGGCCACGATGCCGGGGACCGGCTGCTCGTCGACGTGGCTGGGCGCCTGAAGAAGTGCCTGCGGCCCGAGGACACGGTGGCCCGCCTCGGCGGTGACGAGTTCGCCGTCCTGCTCGAGGACGCGGATGGTGCGGGCGGTGCGCTCCGCGTCGCGGAGAGGATCGAGGAGGCGCTCCGGACAGAGCCGTTCAAGGTCGGGGGGCGCCGCTCGGTCGTCGGGGCCAGCATCGGCGTCGTGCTGGCCGACGAGGCCGGCGAGCTGCCGGGGGACGTGCTCAGGAGCGCCGACCTGGCCATGTACGAGGCCAAGAGTAGGGGCAAGGCCCGCCACGTGGTGTTCCACGCCGAGACAGAGCGTCGCTTCCTGCGGCGCCTGAGGCTGGAGAACGACCTGAGGCGGGCCGTCGAGCGTGACGAGTTCGTGGTGCACTACCAGCCGGTGGTGCACCTGGACAGCGGACGCGTCGCCGGGATGGAGGCGCTGATCCGCTGGCAGCACCCGGAGCGGGGGCTCATCTTGCCCGGCGAGTTCGTTCCGCTCGCTGAGGAGACGGGCCTCATCGTCCCACTCGGGCGGTGGGTGCTCGCCGAGGCCTGCCGCCGGGCCAAGGAGTGGCAGCGGCCGCGGGCCGAGCAGACCTCTCCGATCGTCGGCGTCAACCTCTCCGCGAGGCAGCTGCAACATCCTGGCCTGGTCGAAGAAGTCCAGGGAGCCCTGAGTGAGTCCGGGTTGGACCCCAGCCTGCTGACCCTGGAGATCACCGAGAGCGCCTTTTTGGGGGAAGAGTGGCACCTCATGGAAACCTTGGCAAGGCTGAGAAACTCGGGAGTATGGCTGGTGCTGGACGACTTCGGGACCGGCTACTCATCGCTCTCCTACCTGAGGCGATTGCCGGTGGATATGATCAAGGTCGACGGTTCGTTCGTGGAGGGGATCGGGAAGGACGCCGGGGACGAGATCCTCCTGTCTGGCGTGGTCGGCATAGCGCATGGCCTGGGCTTGCGCGTGGTGGCCGAGGGCGTGGAGACGCCCCTGCAACTGGAGCGGGCGAGGGCCTTAGGGTGCGACCTGGCCCAGGGGTACCACCTCGCCAAGCCGCTGCCCCACGAAGCGGTGCCGGGGCTCCTGTCGCGCGGTGTTCTCGGGTAGCCGGACGACGCCGTCGGTCCCGCCGAAAGCCCCGGCCGTCGGTCCCGTTCGGGATGCGGTCCAGGTCTCCATCCCCCGACAGTAGAGCTCTGTGCGCTGGTAAATTAGGCGGCGAGGGAAACTCTCGCAGTATACTGGTCCCGATGGCACACGGTGGGAGAGGGATCTGAGGCTCTCCATAAGAACCAGCAGAGAGGGCCTGGACGACGACGCTCTCGTGCGGCGCACCGCGGACGGCGACCGGGGGGCCTTCTCCGAGCTGATGAGGCGCCACCAGGCGATCGTTTACCGTTTCTGTTACCGCGTCCTCGGAGATCGCGAAGACGCCAAGGACGCGAGCCAGGAATCGTTCTTCCGCGCCTACAAAAAGTTGGACACGTTCGAGGGGCGCAGCGCGTTCAGGACGTGGTTGTTGCGCTTGGCGACGAACGTCAGCCTTAACGAGCGCGCGCGGTCGAAGGCGCCGGCGGAGGACGCCGACCTCGCCAAGATCCTTCCCGACCCCGAGACCCCCGAGTCCGAGTTGCTCAGGTCCGAGGCGGCGGCCAAGATCCACGAGGCGCTTCGTCTCGTGTCCCCCGATGACCGGGCGGCGGTGGTGCTCCGCGATCTGGAGGGGTTAACCTATAAGGAGGCCGCGGAATCGCTGGGGATCCCCGAGGGCACGGCCAAGACTCGCGTGCGACGGGGCAGGCAACGTTTGAAGGAGCTGCTAGTACATGGGTGACGCGAACGTGGAAGAGCTCTTGCCCGCCTACGTCGCCGGCGAACTCGACGAGACGGAGGACGGAAGGGTGGAGGCCGCCCTCGTCGCCTCGCCTCGCATGCGCGAGGAACTTGTCCGCTACGAGCGGCTGTTCGTGCTGCTCTCTGCTGCGGCCGCCGAGGAGGTACGAGTACCGGCGGACCTGCGCGCACGCGCGATGTTCTGGATTACCCTGAGCGCGTACCTCGAAGGGGCGGCGCGGCTCGCCGAGGGCCTGCTCGGGGCATACGGACGGGCTTTCGTCTACTACCTGGGGCTGGCTTAGGTGGGCGGGACCTTGAACGATCTGGTCGAGGCGTTTGTCGTGTACGTCCCACAGGTAGTGGGGGCCATAACGCTCGCGCTCGCCGGCTTCGTGCTGGCGGTCCTGGCGAAGCGGGTAGCCCGCTTTTTGCTTCGGCGCGTGCGGTTCGATCGGGTTTGCGAGAGAACGGGCATCGCGGGCCTCATGAGGGGGGGCGGCATCCGGAGCACCCCGACCGAGTTCGCCGGCACCGTCGTATTTTGGGCGGTGCTAGCGCTTACCATCTCCGCCGCCCTTGGGCCGTTGGGGCTGACCTTTCTGTCCGGCACCGTGAACCAGCTCATCCTGTATGCGCCGCGGGTGCTGGTCGCGGTCCTGATCGTCGTCCTCGGGAGCTCTGCAGCGGGTTTCCTGGCCCGGCTCGCCGGGCGCAAGCTCCCCGAAGTGGGCGTGAACCGCACGGGAACACTCGAGACGCTCGTCCGCTTCGGGGCGATCTTCGTAGCGGCGATTCTGGCCGCCGCCGTGCTGGGGATCGACGTCACTATCCTCATCGTCTTGAGCGTGGTCGTCCTCGGGGCGGCGGCCCTCGCGGCGGCCCTCGCCCTCGGGTTGGGGCTGCGTAGCCTCTCGCAGAACGTGGCCGCGGGCCGCTACATCTCGGAGGGCATAGCCGAGGGGGACGAGATCAGCATGGACGGCGTCTCCGGCACCGTCGAGCGTATAGGGCACGCCATGACCATAGTGCGCGGAGAAGGTGGGCGCGTCTACCTCGTTCCCAACTCCCACTTCTTGGACCACGTCGTGGAAAAGCAAACCGGCGTCCCCGAAGCGCCGGGGGACCGCTAGCCTCCGAGCACCCCCGCCAAGAAGTACCCGATAGCAGTCCAAGTTCGGCGGTTCGCCTCGTCTCCGAAAACCAAAACGGCGCCCGTCCTGTCTAACCAGAAAAGAGCCAGAACAGACACAAGGAGATCACCCGGCTCGGAAAAGCCGGGTGATCTCCTGCAACACCTCGCCCGACTCGAAAGGCGGCTCAAGTGGGCCGTCTGATGGGACAGGGTATGAGGAGGGATCTTGCCCGATATCGAAGCGAGGCTTCGGCGTGGAGTGGTGCCACGCTTTTCGGAGGAATCGAATTGACGGGCTGGGATGGTACGACGAGCGAGCGGGAGTCAGCGCGGCTCGCAGAGATCGAACGTCTTCATGCCGCCCAGCCTGGGACCGACCGCGTGCTCCAAGAGATCGTGGACGACCTGCGCGAGGCGTTCGGTGCGGACGTCTGCATGGCCAACGTGGTCCTCGCCGACGTACAGTTTTTCAAGGCCTGGTCGGGGAGACTGCCCGAAGAGCTTGCCAGGGTGGGACGCAGTCCACGCGAGCAGAGCATGTGCCGACACGTGGTCGAAACCGAGGCGCCGCTCGTTGTGCAAGACTTCCTCACCACGGAGGCGTTCAGGGAACAGCATTTCCGCGTCAGGTACGGCATCCGGTTCTACGCCGGCACCCCTCTGGTCACCTCCGGCGGGCACGTCATAGGCTCCCTCTGTCTATTGCACCAGCGACCCATCAAGTTCGACGACGCCGACCTCAACCTGCTTGGGGCTTTTGCCAAGGCGGTGGTCGGGAGGTTGGAGGCTCTTGGCGCTCTTGAACGGGAGCGAGACGCCAAGCGATCCGAGCGGCGCATCCTTGAGAGCATCACCGACGCCTTCTTCGTCCTGGACCGGGAGTGGCGCTTCGTCTACGTAAACGCCGAGGCGGAGAGGATCTTGTTCAAGGAGACGGTGGATTTGCTGGGCAAGAACGTACGGCAAGAATTGCCCGAAGCCGTGGGCTTCTACAACGAGTGTCGCAGGGCAATGGACGAACGGGCGACCGTGGAGTTCGAGGAATATTACCCGCCGCTAGGGGCGTGGTTCGAGGTGAAGGCTTATCCTTCCGAGATGGGGATCTCGGTCTACTTTCGCGACGTCACGCGGCGCAAGCACACGGAGGAGGCCTTGCTGGCGAGCGAGAGGCGCCTTCGGGCAGTCCTCGTCCGGTACTCCTCAGACGTCGTCACGATCCTTGAGGCCGACGGAACCATCCGCTACGAGAGCCCGTCGGTCCAGGGTATGCTCGGCCACCGGCCCGAGGAGATGGTGGGTCAGAGCGTCCTGGACTACGTGCATCCGGAAGACGTTTCTCGGGCGGCGGGGTCGCTCGCGGCGGTCGCGGGGGTCTCCGGTCCCTCTCGTCCGGTGGAGGTGCGCTTCAAGCACAAGGATGGCTCCTGGCGCTGGCTCGAAGGTGTGGGCAGCAACCTCCTGGCGGATCCGGACGTCCGCGGTATCGTGGTCAACTCACGCGATGTCACCGAGCGTAAGGAGGCCGAGGCGAGGCTCAAGGAGAGCGAGCAACGCTTCAGGCAGCTCTTCGAGAAGTCCGTCGACGCCCTCTTTATCCACGACGAGCGGGGCCGCTTCGTCGACTGCAACCCGCAGGCAACCCTCCTCCTCGGCTACTCTCGCGAGGAGCTGCTCTCCATGTCCGTGTGGGACGTCTCTGAGGACATGCTCACCCCGGAGGAGAAAGCTCAAAAGGAGAGGGAAGGCGGCACGCTCTGGCAACGAGCCTTAAGCGGCGTGCCAGGCATCCTCGCTTTCAGCCATGAAGAGACGAATCGGCGCAAGGACGGTACCACGCTCCCCGTGGAGGTGCGGGTCGGTTCCGTCGAATACGGTGGCAGGAGGATGCTACTCACCTCCGCACGCGACATAACCGAGCGCAAGCGCACGGAAGAGGCACTCAAGCGAAGCGAAGAGAAGCAACGCTACCGGGCGCGGGAGCTCGCCCTGCTCCATCAGGTCCGCAGCGCCTACGACAGGGAACTCGAACTCCCCGCGCTCCTCCGCGCGGTGGTGGAGGGTGTGGCCGAATCATATGGCTACGCCCTGGTGAGTACCTACTTGCTCGAGAAAGGTCAGCGGGGAACGGAGTTGGTCCTGCAGCATCAGGTGGGATACGAACGGGTCATCGAACGCCTCCCGACCACCGAGGGCGTCATGGGTCGCGTCGCACGCACAGGCCGGCACGCGTTGCTGAAGGACGTGCGGGAAGATCCTGCGTTCCTTGGTGCCATCGAAGGCATCACCTCGGAGATTTGCGTGCCGCTGTCGGACGGGGGGGAGGTGGTGGGCATCCTCAACGTTGAGAGTACCGGAAGGGAAGTGCTCACCAAAGAAGATCTCAGGCTGATCGAGACCGTAGCGGAGCACGTGGGCATGGCCGTCGGTCGGGCGCGACTGCACGTGAGGGTCAGGGAGGCGGAGGAGCAATTCAGGAGCGCTTTTGAGAATGCGTCGGCCGGCGCCGCCTTGGTGGCCCTCGACAACCGCTACCTGCGTGTGAACCGAGCGCTTTGCGAGATGCTCGGCTACCCTGAGACGGAGCTTCTGACCAAAGTGTCGTGGGAGCTTACCCACCCGGACGAGCTGAAGAAGAGCGAGGATCGCACGAGCAGGATGCTATCCGGGGAGGCAGAAGCCGAGAGCTTGGAGAAGCGCTACGTGCGTAAGGACGGCTCCGTAGTGTGGGCGATCTCTGACGTCTCCCTGGTGCGAGACGGGAACGGCGCGCCTTCGCATTTCATCGCCCAGTTCCAGGACATAACCGAGCGCAAGAAGCTCGAAGAGCAACTCGAGTACCTCGCGTTGCACGATCCTCTGACGGGATTGCCCAACCGCCGGCTGTTCATGAACCGCCTGGAGCACGCACTGGCCCGCGCGAAGCGGGGGGGGAGCGAAATCGCGGTTCTGTTCATGGACCTGGACGACTTTAAGGACATAAACGACTCCCTCGGCCACGACGTCGGTGATCGTCTGCTCATCGCGGTGGCCGCACGCCTGAAGCGGGCCCTGAGGCCCGCCGATACCGCAGCGCGTTTCGGGGGGGACGAGTTCACCGTACTGCTGGAAGACGTCGCAGACGCGGGTGACGCGACGCTCGTCGCCGGGCGGATCGCACACGAGTTGCTCGCCAATTCCTTCGTTGTGGACGGACACGAGGTCTCGGCAACACCCAGCATCGGCATCGCCATGGGGGGAGCAGGACAAGACCTGTCCAAGGATCTGCTGCGCAAAGCGGACATTGCCATGTACAGAGCCAAAGAGGAGGGTGCGTCCTACCGGGTGTTCTACCCGGAACTGGGCACCCCCGCACGATAGCCGTGCGTCTGGAGAAGTCGCGGACCTCGACGCGCAGTTGACGACCTCTATATACATGCGTCGCGACGATAATGGCGTCGTCGCGACCGGTCAGAATCTTCATCACCGACAAGCGCGGATTGTTCAGAACAAATCCTTCGATACGAAAGAAAGCAGTTGCGTTTCCGGGTGGTGCTGCGGGGAACGGCGCGGACGGGCTCGCACTAAAGCGTTTGTCAAAATGGTTGGTCTATCCAAAGGTAGCCGCAGCGACTGAAGAATCCTTTGGTGTCCCTGACCGTCATGGTATCCAGCGCCTGTCCCCGACGATCATCAGCACGTTGGGCGCCAGCAGGATCAGGCCGGCCGCCAGCGGGGTGAGGCCGGTGACGTTCTGCAGGTACAGCGAGACGAGCAGGAGGGTGCCGGCGCCCACCAGGGCGGTCACGAAGGACAGGATCAGCGCTGAGCTAAACGTGCGGTTGCCGAACAGGCGCAGGTCGAGCAGCGGGTCCTCCAGGCGCCGCTGCCGCCGGACGAACACCAACCCCGCCGCGATGCCGAACACCAGGGCAACGGCGGGGAACCACTCCCAGCCGTTGCGAGCCAACCCCTTGAGCCCGTAGACGAACGGCAGGATCGCCGCGAGGGACAGCAGGACGCTGACCGGGTCGAGCTTGCCGGCCCGCGGTGCCTTCTGGTCGGGGAGGAACGAGGGACCGAACACCAGCAGCAGCACGATCCCCGGCACGGCCACCAGGGACACCGAACCCCACCAGAAATACTCGAGCAGCACGCCACCGACGAGCGGGCCGAGCGTCGTGCCGCCCATGAAGCAAGTCAGATAAACGGCGATAGCGCGGCTGCGTTGCCTCTCATCCGTGAACATGCCCGTGACCAGGGCCAGCACCGACGGCGTCACCGCGGCACCCGCCACGCCGAGCAGCACACGACTGGCGATCAACATCTCCGGGCTCGTGGAAAACGCCGCCGCCATCGAGGCGACGCCGAACACGGCGCCGCCGACCAGCAACAGCCGTTTGCGGCCGATCCGGTCGCCAAGCCTGCCCATGGTGACCAGGAAGCCCGCGATCAGGAAGCCGTAGATGTCCACGATCCACAGCTGCTGGACGCCGCTCGGCGCGAGGTCGGCGGTCAGGTACGGAACGGCCAGGTACAGCACGGAAAAGTCCATCGCGACGAGGAACGTGGGCAAGCAGAGCACGGCCAGCCCGACCCATTCCCGCCACCCGGCTCCGGGCCCCGTGTTTGCCGTGGTCACGATCCGATCCGGTCGTCAGCAGCGGCCGCGCCGGCCGAGGCGCCGAGGTCGTCGTCGCGTCCGGTCCGATCCGCGACTGCCGGGCGATCAGGCGGTCGTCCAGCGTCATCTGGCCACCGCTGAAACCTCGGGCGTTTTTTGGCAAGAGCGGCACGAACCCCATCAGGCACGCACTCAGCCTTCGAGCCCATACGTTATTAGGATTGCGCCGTGCTCGAATGTTCTTGCGTCGATCAGGCGGAAATCCTTGCGCTCCTTGAGGTTGTCGAACAAGTGCTCTCCTTGGTTGACCACCACCGGGTGCACCAGTATGTGGTATTCGTCGATGAGGTTCGCATCGGTCAACGACCGCACGAGCTTCGGACTGCCGAAGATGACGATGTCGCCGCCTTCGCCATCTTTCAGGTTTTCGAGCTGCTCTTCGATGTTGCCGCCGGTCAGCTGTTCGGGGGCCGCGAATTCGCCCCACCTCAGTTCGTCGGGGGCGTGTTCGCCGGTTACGACCAGTTTGGGGGCGTCGTTTACCTTTTCGCCCAGGCGTAGGCCCAGGTCGCTCACGCCCGGCCAGTCTTTCACGAACGGCCATTTTCTCGAGAGATCTTCGTAGGTTCCTCGGCCGAGCAAGATCGTGTCGACGGTGTCGAACATCTCTAGCAGGATCTCGGAGCCGTCTTCGATGGCCGCGTCCTGCGTCCAGACCACAAAGTCGGTCTTGTCCTCGCTCGGGTCCCCGGTGACCACCCCGTTGAATGTGCTGTGGATGGAAGAGACAAGCCTTCGCACAGTGACTCTCCTTCTCTAAAATCCTCTTTGCCTATCCGAACTCCCGCGACCCTGCCTCGGGGCGTTCAGCCCCCTAGCCTCTCTCGTGCTTCGTCGGTCGCCGCGGGCGTCCGGCTCCCTCGACGACGCATCTACTTCACATCAGTCGGACGTGGTGGCGCCCGGTGGTCAGGCCAGCACCCTGGGCACGTACTCCAGCAGCTGCAGCCGGCCGTCGAAGGTGCGACTGCTCACCATCTCGAGGGCCACATCGGGGTAGCCGTCGTAGATCCGGTCACGACCGGTCCTCCCGGTGATCACCGGGAAGACCGCCACGCGGAAGCGGTCCACCAGACCGGCCTTCAACAGGGAGCGGCACAGGGTGAGGCTGCCCATGGTGCGCATGGACGTGTCACCGCCCGCCTTCATCTCCCGCACGGCTTCGACGGGATCCTCGCCGACCAGCCTGGTGTTCGGCCACGAGAGCGGCCCCGAGAGGCTGGACGAGAAGACGACCTTCGACAGTGCGGCCAGGCCCTCGGTCCCGGGCTCACCCTCGTCGGCCAGCCCGGACATGAGCCGGTAGGTGTTGGCCCCGATCAGGACGGTGTAGCCCGCCTCCGGCTCGTCTTCGAGCCAGGCGAGGTACTCCGGTCCTTCCAAGCCCCAAAGCCCCGGCCAGCCTTCGGCGGCCCCGTAGCCATCGAGCGAGGTGATGAAGTCGACTAGCAGTTCCGGCATCCTCGGCTCCTTTCTATGTCGTGTGCGTCGTGTCGGGCGTGGCCTACCCGTACCGCGGGCGCCCGGCCGTACGGTAGACCTGGATCGTCACCCCGCTGGCGGTGGCCCGCGACTCGACCAGCTCGAGCGCCCTGTCCGGGCCGGTGTCGGGGAACAACCGCGCGCCCTGGCCGACGACCACGGGGAAGGTGAGCAGGGTGAGCTCGTCGACGAGGTCGTTGCCGAGCAGCAACCGGACCAGGCTGAGGCTGCCGACCACCTGCAACTCGCCCCCCGCCTCGGCCTTCAGCCCGCCGACGGCGGCCGCGACGTCCCCGGAGAGGACGGTCGTGTCCGCCCATTGCGGGTCGGTGAGCGTGGTCGACGCCACGTGCTTGGGCCGCGCGTTCAACGCCGCCGAGATCGGGTTGTCGCCCCGATCTGCCCCCCAGGAGCCGGTCCCCCAGGAGCCGGCGAAGACCTCGTAGGTCCGCCGGCCGAACAGGAAGGCGTCGGCGCGCTGGTAGACCTCGCCCACCAAGGCCGCGGTCTCCTCGTCGAAGTGCGGCATGGCCCATCCGCCGCGCTCGAAGTTGCCCCTGCGGTCCTCCTCCGGCCCGCCGAGCCCCTGCATCACGCCGTCGACGGAGACGTTCGTGTTGGTCGTCAGTTTCATGGTCGCGGTTCCTTTCTCGTCGGTTCGGTCGTGCCCGTCCCCTCGCCCCGCCGGCCGCGGGCGCTCACGCCTTCGCCAGGTAGCCGGCGAGACCGTCCAGCATTTCGGCCCATCCCCGCCGGGTGCCGTCGCCGTCCGGGCCCGGGGGGACGCCCTCGTCCCGCACGGTGACCCTCGTCGCGCCCGCGAGGTCCTCGAACGTGACGGTCATCAGCCTCTCGAGCGGCCAGTCCGGGCTCAGCCCGTGGTGCGTGGCCGGGACCACGTTGCCCTCGGCGTCCGCGAAGGACATGGAGAGCACGAGCCGCTCGGGCACGACTATCTCCCGGAACACGCCCCTGCCCCAGAAGTCGCGGCCCTCGGGGGACCGCATGCAGTAGAGAAAGACGCCGCCCTCGCGAAGATCCACCGTGCAGAACGGCGTGGTGAACCCCTTCGGGCCCCACCAGCGCTTCAGGCGCTCGGGCTCCGTCCACGCCTTGAACACCAGCTCGCGCGGGGCGTCGAAGACGCGCTCCACGACGGACCCGCGCCCCGCCGACCCGGCATCACCGCCCTTCGCCACCCGCATCCTCCCCCCTTTGGAGCTCTTGGAGGTAGTCGTCCAGGCGGTCGAAGCTTCCCTCCCAGAAGCGCCGGTACTGCACCACCCAGCCGGCGGCCTCCCGTAAGGGTGCCGCTTCCAGCCGGCAAGGGCGCGACTGCGCGACGCGACCGCGCGAGATCAGGCCGGCCCGCTCCAGCACCTTGAGGTGCTTCGAGACGGCCGGCAAGGTCATCTCGAAGGGCCCGGCCAGCTCGTTTACCGACGCCTCGCCGGAAGCCAGGCGGGCCAGGATCGCGCGCCGGGGGGGGTCGGCAAGCGCCGCGAAGGGGGCGGCGAGGGTGTCCGTCGGCATGTTTACAAACCTTTCGGTTAATTAACTGTCTGGTACATTACTCTGCCGGCGGGGTCACGTCAACCGGGGTTTTCGTCCGCCATGATGGGCATCAAAGAGCGCGACTTCCTGAGGCTGCCCGAAGACCTCTCGCTGGATCTCCTCGTCCCCGAGGACAACTTCTACCGGCGCCTGGAGGAGAGGATCGACCTCTCGTTCGTGAGGGAGCTGGTGCGCCCGCTCTACGCCGGGGGCGGCAGGAGATCGATCGACCCGGTGGTCTTCTTCAAGCTGCAGCTCGTCCTCTTCTTCGAGGGTCTCCGTTCGGAACGTCGACTCATGGAGGCGGTGGCCGACCGCCTCTACTTGCGATGGTACGTGGGCTACGACCTCCACGAGCCCCTGCCCGACCACTCCTCCCTCACCAGGATCAGGGAACGCTACGGGCTCACGGTCTTCTGCCGCTTCTTCGAGGAGATCGTCGGGATGTGCGTCGAGGCGGGGCTGGTGAGAGGTGGGGAGCTGTTCTTCGACGCCACCAAGGTCGAGGCGGACGCCGCCGTGGACTCCCTGGCGCCGAGGTGGTTTGTGGAGGCCCACCTGCAAGACCTCTTCGAGGACGCCGCCGACGAGCACGAGGAAGGCGCGGAAGATGCCCGAGACGCGGAGTCCGGGGATGAGGAACCCGTCCATAGCCTGCCCACGGTGGGAAACGAGGACCTCGTTCGAGCGGAGAACCGACAACCTACTAGGAGGGACCATCGTGTCGAACGAAGAGCGCGGGAAGAAACGCGACCGCAAGGTGCGAGAAGCGATGGAGCTCCTCGACGCGGGCGCAGGGAAAGTGCTGGACGGCGAGGCTTGCGAGCGCTACCTGGCCTTCGCCGCCAGGTTTCACAGCTACTCGGCCAACAACACCCTGTTGATAATGGCCCAGAGAACCGGGCTCCGTCTTCTCCGGGGGCACCTCGCCCGCCGCCGCGGGGTGGCGTTCGAACTGGCCCCGGTAGGCGTACCCCGACTCCGGCGCTTCCGGCAATAGCACCGTCTCCTCTCTCAGGTCGGCTGGGATCACCGCCGGTGAAGTGGCGGGCTCGTGTGACGCCGGCGTGCCGCGAGTGCGGCGGGAACCGGGGAGGCGTTCGGAGGATGCGGACCGTTGATCGTGGCCGCCGCGCGCAAGGCCCGCGCGCGCCTGAGCGTCGCCTTCGAGGCCCGCGAGCAGGCCGCTATCCTCGCGATGGTGGCCGAAGGGCTCGGCGTCAGCATCGTGCCCACGCTCGGCCTCCCGTCCGACACGGGGAACGTGGTCGCGCGGCCGCTCGAGCCCCGCACGCCACGGACCCTCGCCCTCGGACATCTGCCCGGCGTGAGCCCCGCGGCGCGGGCATTCCTCGACCAGGTTGCCAACTCCCACCCACCGCAGGTCAGCGCTCCGAGTGGCCGAGCCCGAGTGCCGGCGGCGAAGGGGTAACGCGAGCGAACCGTAGGAGCAGGCGTGAACTCGCTCGAGGCGCCCTCCCGCACGCCACCGGGATCGTCGCCCGCCACCCCTTGCCCATGCCAGGTTCGACGGCACCTCCGGCGTGGGCAAGGAGATGCTGGACGTCGCCTGGGCGTGGGCGGTCCCGTGATCCCGACCGGCCTCCCGCAAGCCGCCGAGCCAGAAAAGTACCACTACGCTGGCTTCTTGTGCCCGGGGGCCGCTAGAGCTCCTCGACGTACGGGAAGAGAGCCTGCTGCCCGAGGCGCTCGTCCCCGCGCTGGTGCCCCCGCTGGAGACCGTCGGCTCGCTGACCGCCAAGGTCCGCGAACAAGACCGCGACCTGGAGGCGATCTCCCGGGAGGTGACGGCCACGACGACAGGCCCTGGTAAGCTGAACTCGCCGGAGCAACTGGCCGCGGATGCCGTCGCGATGGACGAGCCGAACGCGGCGATCAAGAGATATCCGCCTGACCTGTCACATCCGACTCGCGTCCGGTGTCTCCATGTTCAGAGCCACCGACAAAGGAGGAGACATGACCGGCACCACCCGGGTCCCGCCGGCCGAGATCACCGGCCTCAAGGGGACGCTGATGAAGCGAATGGCCACAAAGATGATGGGACGGGTGCCGACGCCGCTCGGGGTGTACTGGCACAACCCCAAGGTGCTGAAGGCCAGCTTCGCGATCGGCAACAAGGTCCGCAAGTGGGACGCGTGTGACGAGACCCTGAAGTCGTTCGCCCACATGGCCGTCGCGTCGCTGGTCGGTTGCACCTGGTGTCTCGACTTCAACTATTTCCAGGCGCACAACGAGAACCTCGACCTGGAGAAGGCGCGCGAGGTGCCGCGGTGGCGCGAGTCGGACGTGTTCACGCCGCTGGAGCGCGACGTGATGGCGTACGCCGAAGCGATGAGCCAGACGCCGCCGACGGTCACCGACGAGCTGTCGGCCCGGCTGCTGGAGCAGCTCGGCGCGGCGGCGCTGGTCGAGCTGACGGCGGTCACCTCGTTTGCCAACCTCACCACGAGGGGTAACGTGGCGCTCGGCATCGAGTCGGACGGCTTCGCGGAGGCGTGCGACCTGAGGCCGTTGGCCGTGCCGACCGCACGGCCGGGAGTAGCGTCCGCTTCATGACCGACGACCCCTTCGTCGCCCACCGCGGCCTGCTGTTCACCGTCGCCTACGAGATGCTCGGCTCCGCCGCCGACGCCGAGGACGTCGTGCAGGAGACCTGGCTGCGGTGGGCCGGCATCGACCGCGCCGGGGTGCGGGACGCGCGGGCCTACCTGGTCCGGATCGTCACCCGGCAGGCGCTCAACCGGCTGCGCGCCCTGTCCCGCCGCCGCGAGGAGTACGTCGGGGAGTGGCTGCCCGAGCCGTTGCTGACGAGCCCCGACGTGGCCGAGGACGTCGAGCTCGCCGAGAGCGTCTCGATCGCGATGCTCACCGTGCTCGAGACGCTCGGCCCGGCCGAGCGGGCTGTCTTCGTCCTGCGCGAGGTCTTCGACGTGCCCTACGCCGACATCTCTGTAGCGGTCGACAAGACGCCGGCCGCGGTCCGGCAGATCGCCTACCGGGCCAGGGAGCACGTCGCGGCGCGGCGGCCACGGATACAGGTCGATCGCGCCGAGCAGCAGCGGGTGGTCGACCGGTTCCTGTCGTCGCTGCGAACCGGCGATCTCCAGGCGCTGCTCGACCTGCTCGCGCCCGACGTGGTGC
>CAXTDD010000010.1:0-16200 GCA_964242955.1 uncultured Rubrobacteraceae bacterium
CCGATGTTCTTCTCCAGGCGCGGGGAGTAGCAGGCGGAGGTGACCTTGCCTATCCTCTCGCCGTCCTTGAGGACGGGGAAGTAGTCGATCATGGAGCCGTCGTTATAGGAGCCGAGGCCCTCGCCGCCGATCTCCACACCCACGAGCTTGCGGCTGACGCCCTCCTCGCTGACCTTTTGCAGCGCCTCCCGCCCGACGAAGTTCTGTTCCTGCTCGAGCTCGACCATCCACTTGTAGCCGTAGCCGACCTCGTAGGGGTTGGTGTCGTACCACATGTCGCATCCCAGGGCCAGGATGCCGCCCTCGATGCGGCGGATGTGGCACGGACCTATCGGGGAGATCCCGTGCGGCTCCCCGGCCTGCAACACCCGGTCCCAGAGCTTCAACCCGTCGCGGCTGGCGTTCTTGAGGTACAGCTCGTAGCCGAGCTCCCCGGAGTAGCCGGTCCTGGAGATGACGAGCTCCATCCCTTCGAGCTCCCTGTGGACCATGTAGTAGTAGGGAACTTCGAGGATGTCCTCGCCGAAGAGATCGGTCATGACCTCCCTGGACTTGGGGCCCTGCACCTGCATGGGGCCCACGTCGGGCTCCGTGATCTCGACGTCCATCCCGGAGTTGTACGCGAGCCCCTGCGCCCACAACAGCACGTCGCTGTCGGCCAGGGAGAGCCAGAAGTGGTTCTCTTCGAGACGCAGCAGGACGGGGTCGTTGATGATGCCGCCCTGGGCGTTCGTGATAAAGGCGTACTTGCACTGCTCGACGTTGCACTTGTTGAGGTCGCGCGGGGTGAGCATGTTGGTGAACTCGAAGGCGTCCGGGCCGGTGATCTCGACCTGCCGCTCGGCCCCGCCGACGTCCCACATCGTGACGCCCTCGAGAAGCTGCCAGTACTCCTCGACCGGGTCCCTGTAGTAGCGCGGGTGGTAGTGGTGGTTGTAGACGCTGTACTTCTGGACCCCGTGCCGGCGCGAGCCGTAGAAGTACGGGGACTTGAATATCCTCGTGTACTGCAGGATGCCGGGGTTGTCGTTTACCGCCATCGTAGACGTCTCCTTTACTGGTTCTCTATGGTCCCGCATCGGGGGCCGCTCTTGCTCTTCGTCGAATGTGGTCTCAGCTACTTCGTCGCATCTGGTCCTCCCTCGGGTTTCGGAACGACGGGTCTCGATGCCAGCACTACTCTCTCAACCGCGCATCCGCTTCATCGCGGGGTCGAAGAGCGGTTCATCGGCGACCGTCGCTCCGTGGCGTTGGCCGAAGTATTCGATCTCGACCTTCTGACCTTCCTCTGAGAGCGCCGGCGGCAGCCAGGCGTACGCGATGCTCTGCCCGATCGAGTACCCGTAAGCCGCGCTGGTGACGTAGCCGACAGGCGTTGCACCCGAGTAGACGGGCTCGCTGCCCACGACCACGACATTCGGGTCGTCTAGTAGCAGACAGGAGAGCTTGCGCCGCGGCCCCTCCTCCTTGCGCCCCAGCAGCGCCTCCCGGCCGACGAAGTCGCCCTTGTCCGGCTTTACCGCGAAGCCGAGTCCGGCCTCGTAGGGGTCGTGCTCGCTCGTCATGTCGGCGCCGTAGGAACGGTAGCCCTTCTCGAGCCTGAGGCCGCTGAAAGCCCCGCGGCCGGCGGCGATGACGCCCAGGGGCTGCCCCGCACGGTACAAGAGGTCCCAGAGCCTCAACCCCATGTCCGCCGGGGCGTAGAGCTCCCACCCGAGCTCGCCGACGTAGGAGACCCGCAGGGCCACGACGGGCACCTCGCCGATGTAGATGCGCCTGGCCTTGAAGAACCCGAACGCCTCGTTGGACAGGTCGTCGGGGCTCAATTCCTGCACGAGCTCGCGGGCGTTTGGACCCCACACCCCGACGCAGCAGGTCCCGCCCGTGACGTCCCGCACCTGTACGGACGCGTCGTCCGGGAGGTGCCGCCCCATCCAATCGATGTCCCGCGGCCCGTTGAGTCCTAGCTGGAAGTGGTTCTCCCCGAGCCGCGCTACGGTGATGTCGCTCTTGATGCCGGCGTTACCGTCGAGCATCAGGCTGTAGGTGACGCTGCCGACGGGCCTGTCGAGCTCGTTGGTGTTGAGCCGCTGAAGGAACGCCAGCGCCCCGGGGCCGGTGACCTCGGCTTTCTTGAGCGTCGCCATGTCGAAGAGGGCGACCCTCTCGCGGGTGGCGAGGTGCTCGGCCCCGACGACGGGAGACCAGTAGCGTCCGGCCCAGTCCTCCATCTCGGGTACGTCGTAGTCGGCGAGCAGCGCGTCGTTGGCCCCGTACCACTGCGGGCGCTCCCAGCCCGAGGCTTCGAGGAAGTACGCGTCCAGATCCTTCTCGCGCGTGTAGAAGGGGCTGGTTCGGAGGGGACGCGGCTCCTCCATGGGCTGCTGGGGGTGGATGATGTCGTAGACTTCCTGGAAAGATTGCGAGCTGCGGGCGAGCACGTAGGCCGGGCTCTTCTGGTGCTCGTCGAAGCGGTGGACGTCGAGGCCGGCCGGGTCGATGCTCGGGGCGCCGTCGGTCATCCACTCGGAGATCATCCTCGCAGCGCCCGCCGCGTGCGTGACCCACACGGCCTCCGCCATCCAGAAGCCGCGCACTTCTCTGGACTCGCCGAGCAGCGACCCGCCGTCCGGCGTGAAGGAGAAGAGCCCGTTTATGCCCCGCTCTACCTCCGTGTTCTTTAGCGCGGGCAGCAGCCGCCGCGACTCCTCCCACGGGCCCTCGAAATCCTCGGGCGTGAACTCCATAAGAGAAGGCATCTCCCCATCCGGAGCGTGTTTTCTAGGGATCTCGTCCGGCGAGACGGGCATCGAGCGATGCCTGTAGGAGCCGATCCCGTACCGTTCCCCGTGCTGGCGGAAGTACATGGAATGGTCCTGGTGCCTGACTATGACGTGGTCGGCCTCCTCGGAGACGGGATCGAGACCGGGCACCGGCGTGGTCCACACGTACTGGTGCTGCATCGGCGTCAGGAGCGGCACGAAGGCCCCGGCCATCCTGCCGATACGCGGCCCCCACATCCCGGCGCAGCTCAGAACGTTCTCGGTCTCGATGCGGCCCCGCGAGGTCTCGACGGCCGCGACACGCCCGTTTCGGACCTCTATGCCGGTTACCTCGGTCTCGCCGTAGAACCTGGCGCCCCGGCTCCCAGCCTCCCGGGCCATGGCCTCGGCCACCCGCACGCCCTTGGCGAGCCCGTCGGAGGGTACGTAGAAGCCGCCCCGGACCTCCCCCGGGTCCAAGAGCGGGCTCTTCTCGACGCATTCCCCGGGCGAGAGCAACGCGGACTCGACGCCCCAGGAGGTCGCTATGCCGTGCTTCCTCTTCAGGTCCGTCCAACGCTCCGGCGTCGTCGCGACCTCGATGCTTCCCACGGGATAGAAGCAAGGCTTGCCGTCGGACTCCAGTTCCGAATACCGCTTCACGCCGTATCCGGCGAGCTCGGTCATCGTCTTTGATGGGTTGGTCTGGAAGACGAGGCCTGGGGCGTGGGAAGTCGAGCCACCGGCCTCGAACAGCGGGCCCTGATCCAGGACCACCACGTCCCGCCACCCGAGCCCCGTCAAATGCTCGGCGGCGCTACAGCCGACGATGCCAGCCCCGATGACCACGACGCTCGCCCTGTCTTCCACCTCTAGCCCTCCGTCCGCTCCGCCGCCCCTAATGCCGATCGGGGCCCGTCGGCGCACCTACTC
This sequence comes from uncultured Rubrobacteraceae bacterium, assembly GCA_964242955.1. Taxonomy (GTDB): domain Bacteria; phylum Actinomycetota; class Rubrobacteria; order Rubrobacterales; family Rubrobacteraceae; genus Rubrobacter_D. The sequence continues at coordinate 3,696 of CAXTDD010000010.1, forward strand.
GTTGCGCATTACGCACTGCTGTTCTGTATACGGCACTAGTAACATACGCCCGTATTGGAGTCAAGGGGGTGTCTTCCCGTTGCGGCCCGGGTGAAGGCGGGGGCCGAATCCATGCCGCGCTGTTAGCCACCGTGTCTCGTGCTCCGAGATATCGGGTCAGCGCGCCGGTCGTTCCAGCAGTGCGGGGTAGGCTGGCTGTCCACCCGCAGACGATCTTCGCTAACGATGTCCGGTTGTGAAGCTCCGTGCCTGCGGGCGGCCCCTTCAATCCGTTGCCGGACAGGGTTTTCCGATCCGGGCAAGGTCTGCCTATGCTTCACCGCGCAAACGGACCGATGGTCGAGGTCGGCCAGCTCGAGGAGGCCGCGCGGGTTACTTTGGTAAGCTACGTGCCTTCTGGCTGGGATCCGGCGTCAGGTCGACTTGCGAGGCTCTCTTCCCTACGTTCGGCCGGCCTGGCCGCGGATCTGGACGCGCCGGGGCTCGGGCAGGTTGGCGCCGCCCGCTATGCTGATCTCCAGCAGGCCGTCCACGAATGAGGCATCTAGCTTGCCCTCGTCCGCGCCATCGGGCAGGTTGATGGTGCGTCGGAAGTTCCCGTAGGAGCGCTCGCGCGTGTAGAACGTCGGCTCTTCTCCGTCCAACTCGCTTCTGCGCTCGCCGGAGATGCTCAACACGCCGTTTGTGAGCGAGATGTCTATGTCGTCCTGGTACACGCCGGCAAGCTCGCACCGGACAACCAGGTCGTCGCCCTTGGCGAATATGTCGGTGGTGGGGACCCACGCGGTCGCATGGGTGCGGCGCTGGTCCTCCTGGGCCTGCCCACCGCCCTCAGCGTACTCCCGCATCCGGGCCATCTCGCTCATGTGGTCTACAAGCCCCCGAAACGGGTTGCGCGCTCTGCCCATGCTTCCTCCCAGTGGTTCCTCTTACGGATTACATCTCGGTGCTACAGGTTTATGACTCGGAGCCTTCCAGATCCCCGGGCACGGGAGGGCGCATCCAGCTCACCGAGGTCCAGGGGACGAAGACCGTCCGGCCCTCCACCTCGCCGGACTTGTAGGCGTAGGCGAGGCCCAACTCGTTTACCTCCCTGAGCGTCACGAGCTCCCAGCCGTCGCCGCCCGTCCTGCAGAGTATCAGGTCTTGTCCCACCCAGGCGTGGGGTATCCGCTCTTCTTGCACGCAAAACCTCCGTCCTCGCCATCGGTGTGATGGGCGGGCGACCGGAGCCGCCCGCCCCGGAAAGCTACTCAGAGGGCAGCCGAGGCCCCGCTAATTGCTGCGCTGGCCGCGCTCCTCGGGGTTCTCCGCGGACATCTGCTGCGGGGCGGTGGTGCCGCTGGGACGGGACATCGCCCGGCCCGGTTCCGGCGCGACCGCCGGGCGCGTGGCCGGGAGTTGCTCGGCGCGCAGGGCCTTCATGATCGACCAGCACAGGCCGATCAGGATCAGCGCGAACGGCCCGCCGGCCAGCACGGACGCTATCTGCAGGCCCGCGAGGCTGTCCGCGCCCCCGACCACCAGCAGTATCGCCGCCGAGGCGCCCATCAGCACACCCCAGATCACCACGATCAGCGGCTTGGGGTGCAAGCTCCCCTTGCTGGAGAGCATTCCCATGACCATCGCCGCCGCGTCCGCCCCGCTCACGAAGAACAGCGCCACGAGCACGATCGCGATCACCGACATCAAGACCGCGAGCGGGAATTCGGCCAGCGTGGCGAACAGGGCTATCTCCGCGCCGTCGGCCGCGGCGGCGGCGATGTTCGCCCCGCCGCTCAGGTCCAGGTTGATGGCCGCCCCGCCCATGATGGAGAACCACACGAAGCTGACCACGCTGGGGACCAGTATCACCCCGACAACGAACTCGCGGATGGTACGGCCCCGGGAGATGCGGGCGATAAACGTCCCCACGAACGGCGCCCAGCTTATCCACCACGCCCAGTAGAAGATGGTGTAGGCGGAGAGGAACGCCGGGTCGCCGGAGAAGGCGGTCTGGAAGCTCATCGGGATGAGCCGGGCCATATAGCCGCCTATCGACTCGACGAAAGTGTTGAGGATGAACACCGTCGGCCCCACCACGAACAGGAAGAACAACAGCAGCACGGCCAGGACCATGTTGGTGTTGGCGATCCACTGGATGCCGCGGTGCACCCCGCTGACGGCCGAGACGATGAAGGCCAGCGTCAACAGCGCGATGATCAGCACCGCGACGAAGGTCGAGTTCGGGATCGCGCCCACCAGGTAGTTCAGCCCGCCGCTTATCTGCAGGGCCCCGAGCCCCAGCGAGGTGGCCGAACCGAACAGGGTGGCGAAGATCGCCAGGATGTCTATGGTCTTGCCGGCCGGGCCGTAGACCCTGTCACCCAACAAAGGATAGAAGGCCGTGCTGATGAGGTTGGGCATCCCTTTGCGGAACGTGAAGTACGCAAGCGCGAGGCCCATGATCGCGTAGATCGCCCACGGGTGGAGCGCCCAGTGAAAGAATGAATACTCCATGGCCGTGCCCGCGGCGGCCTCCGTACCCGGCTTTGCCAGACCGTGCGGGGGAGCGCCCAGATGGCCGATCGGTTCGGCGACCCCGTAGAACATCAGCCCGATGCCCATGCCCGCACTGAACATCATCGCCACCCACGACACCGTGCTGAACTCGGGCTGCTCGTCGTCCCCGCCCAGCTTCACGCGGCCGTAGCGGCTCGCGGCCAGATAGACCGCGAAGGCCAGAAACCCGAAGGTCGCCAGCACGAACACCCACCCGAGGTTCGTTATTACAAAGCTGAAGATCGCCCCCGTGACGGCGGCCACGTTCTTCGGGGCGAGCACCCCCCACAATACGAACGCCACCGTGACAGCCACCGAAACCCAAAACACGGTGGGATCCAACCTCGGACTTGCCGGCCTCTCCATCCCGATCTACCCCTTCTCTGGTTCGTCGGCACTAACCCCGTCTATACTACGCTTTCTTGTGTTTCATGCAAAAGGTGCTGCAACTGTAGCGCACAGCGCAACACGTTGCAAACGTGTCATAAGGCGCTCCCGGGGTTCCGGACTGCCGGTCCCGGGGCCGCGACGAGGGTCGAAGGTCAGAGCGAGCGGAGGGCCGGGAGCAGTTCGTTTTTGGCCCAGGTGAAGAACGGCTCCTGCTGGTCGGCCCCGATCTGGACGAGCGCGACCTCGGTGAAGCCGGCGTCGATGAAGGGCTTTATCTTCTGGAGGTACTCGTCCACGTCCGGCCCGCAGGGGAGCTGCTCGCCGACCTGCTCCGGGGTTATGAACGACGTAGCGGCCTCGAACGAGGAGGGGCCCGGCAGATCGGAGTTCACCTTCCAGCCGAGGCCGAACCAGCGGAACTGATCGTGGGCGCGCTCGACGGCGGCGTCCCGGTCGGTGTCGTAGGCGACCGCTATCTGGCCGACGCGCGGCTTGCCCGAGCCGCCAAACTCGTCGAACATCTGGACGAGTTCCGGCTTGGGCTCGGTCGCGACGAGGACGTCGCCCTTCTTGCCCGCCAGCCGGCACGAGTCCCGTCCGGAGACCGCGATGCCGATCGGCACCCTCGTCTCGGGCTGGTCCCAGAGCACGGCCGAGTCAACATTGTAGTGCTTGCCGTGGTAGTTGTACGAGCCGTCGGAGTCGAAGAGGCCGGCGATGATGTCGACGGCCTCGGAGAACATCTCGTGGTGGGTGCCGACGGTCGGCCAGCCCTTGCCGACGACGTGCTCGTTCAGGCTCTCGCCCGCGCCGAGGCCGAGGCGGAACCGGCCGCCGGAGAGGATCTGCATCGTCGCCGCCTTCTGCGCCACGACCGCCGGGTGGTAGCGCAGGATCGGGCACGTCACGTACGTCATCAGCGGGATGCTGTCGGTGGCCTGCGCGGCGGCCCCCAGGATGGACCACGCGTACCCGGCGTGCCCCTGCGACGTCAGCCACGGCTGGTAGTGGTCGCTCGAAACCGAGAAGTCGAAGCCCGCCTCCTCGGCGGCGCGCACGTCGCGCACCAACTGGGCCGGGGGTGCCTGCTCGGTCATCATCGTGTAACCCCACTGCGCCATTCGTTCGTCCTCCCTGTTTGCGTCTGGTCGGACGCCGACGCATCGCCGCGTCCGCATCGGCGGACACTTCTCTTACCCAGATAGATCCTCGCCTAACGTCGCGGCGGCTGGGGACCCGTGACCGGCGCTACACGGTCGGCGTTCCGACGGTGATCGGGCTGCGGATACTGCCTCGTCGGGTCCTGCATCGTGTACCGGTCCGTCGCCACGGTGCCTCCCTTTCACTGTATTAGCCGGCCGACTTCTATGCCCCCCCACCCGGCCTACCCCCCCCCGGGCGGTGGCCGGGCTCGGTTCTCTAGCTCAGGTAGGTCTGCTGGATCGTGTCGATGATGTTCTCGTCGGCGGGGCTCAGGCGGTCGGTGGCGAGGTCGGCCTGGTGCCAGAAGGGGTACATCATCGGCGGCGGGCTGACGGCGTCGATGGCCTTCGTCTCGTCCCCGCTCAGGGTGACGTCGAGGGAGCCCAAAGAGTCCTGCCACTGCTCGACGGAGCGGGCGCCGACGACGACCGAGGAGACAAAGGAACGGGCCATCACCCAGGCCAGGACGACCTGCGGGATGGTGGCCCCCTTGTCGTTGGCTATCCCGGCGAGCACGTCGACCATGTCGTAGAGGTTCTCGCGGTCGGCCACCCGGACGGCGGTCCACCCGCCGTCGGTCTGGCGCGTGCCCTCGACCTCGGGTTGGTCGCGGCGGAACTTGCCGGTGAGGGCGCCGCCCGCCAGCGGGCTCCAGATCTGGTTGGCGATGCCCTGATCTATCGCGGCCGGGATCATCTCGTACTCGGCTTCCCTGGCCTGAGGCGTGTAGTAGATCTGCTGGCTGACCGGCTTGATGAAGTTGTAGCGCTCGCAGACCATGAGGGCTTTCATGAGCTGCCAGGCGGTGTAGTTGGAGACGCCCCAGTACCGGATCTTGCCGGACCTGACGAGGTTGTCCATGGTCTGCAGGGTCTCCTCCAGCGGGGTCGCCCCGTCCCACTCGTGCAGGTAGTAGAGGTCGATGTGGTCCCGGCGCAACCGCTTTAGCGACTTCTCGACCTGATCAAGGATGTGCCAGCGGGACTGCCCGCCGTCGTTCGGGCCGCTCCCGACGACCATGCGCACCTTGGAGGTGACCATGAGGTCGTCGTACTTCGGGTCGTCCAGGGCCTCGCCCGTGGTCTCCTCGGCGACACCCATCGAGTACATGTTGGCGGTGTCGATCATGTTGATCCCACGCTCCAGGCAGAGGTCGAACATCTGCCTGGCGGTGTCGCGATCTACGTGTCCGAAGACCTCCATGCCGCCCGTGCCGCCGAAGGTGATCGTGCCGAAGGTAAGGGGGCTGATACGCAACCCGCAATTCCTACCGAACTGTCTGTACTCCATGTCCGTCCTTTCGTCTCTTGGGTGATGGGCATGTCGGCCTGAAGCCCGCCCGGCCACTCCGCCCATCGGGAACGCGAACAACTGTATCGGCGCGCCGTTGTACCATCAAATGCCGTTTGGGTATGGGGCCCATAGTTTGCGGCTATACGCCGCCGTTCCGGGCACGGATCTGTGTCAGAATCTTGCCTATGGACGCGAGGCTCCTCAGGTACTTTGTCGCCGTCGCCGACGAGGGCGGCATCGGCGGTGCCGCGGTGGCCCTGCGCCTGGCCCAGCCCTCGCTCTCCCGGGCCATCCGCGCGCTGGAGCGCGAGTGCGGCGTGCCGCTCCTGCACCGGACCGGGCGCGGGGTCGTCCTGACGGCCGCCGGCAGGGTGTTGCTGGAGAGGGCACGCCACGTTCTGCGGGACCTGGACGCTTGCGAACAGGCGATGCGGGGGCTCAGGGGTCTGGAGAGCGGCACGGTCGAGGTCGCGGCTCCTCAGGCCGTCAGCATCGACCCGTTGGCGCGCCTGATCGGGAGGTTCCGTGAGCTCCACCCGGCCGTGTCCTTCTCGTGCTTCAGGGCCGAAGACGACGAAGATGCGGTCCGGGCGGTGCGTTCGGGGACCGCCGAGGTCGGCATCGTGCCGTGGGAACATCCCGGCGCCGGCCTCCGCGAGCACCGCGTCGGGTCCCTGGAGTTCATGGTCGCCTTCCCGCCGGGGACGGAACCGCCCGGCGGCTTCCCCTGCTCGTACGAGGCTCTCGAAGGCGTACCTTTCATTACGCCCAGGGACGAGACGGCGCCGGGCCGGCTGCTCGCCCGCGTACGCGAGCGGGGCGTAAGAGTCCCCGTCGCCATGGAGCACCCGCACCCGCTCTCTTTCGTGCGGCTAGTCACGGCTGGCGTCGGCGCCGCGTTCCTGTCCGGGCCGCTGGCCCGGGAGGCGGAGCTCTCCGGCGCGAACGTGGGGAGCCTCTCGCCCAGGGCCGAGTACCCCGTCTTCCTGGTCCACCGGGACGCCCCGCTCACCCCCGCCGCCGAGGCCTTCGCGCGCATGGCCGCGGACGCGGCTCTGGCAGGTTGACGTCGCGGCCTGTGCTGCGGCGCGGGGCCCGAAGTTTGCGTACGTGTGGCATCCACGCCGGGATACCGCGTCTTCGGTCCGGGAGACCCAAACCCCTGGCGTGCGGCGCCGCCGTGGACCGGCGGAGGGTCCGTGCCACCACGGGCAGCCTACCCGTGGCGGCCCCCGCGGCGGCACGGCCTAGTCCCAGTTTGGGTCCCGGCTCTCGTACTCGGCGACGGCGGTCGCGCCCCGCGCCCCGCCGGGGCTTACGGCATAGACCGCAAACGTGTGCCCGCCGTAGGGGACGTGGCGGTACACGCCGCTCACGCACGCCGCGAAGGGCTCTTCGTCGAGGGCGCAGCGAAAGCTACTGCCCGGCACGTCGGCCGAGAACTCGAAGTAGTGGTACTCGTGGTAGCTCTCGATCCTCGGCGCGCCTTCTATGGTCACGACGGGCGCGCGATCCTCGACGACCGTCCAGGTGGCCGCCCCGGGCGTCGGGTCGGCGTTGCCGGCCCTGTCGCGGACGCGAACCGTGAAAGTGTGTTCGCCGGCGGAGAGCCCGGTGTACGCTTTCGGGCTCGTGCAACGCGTGGGCGTCGCGCCGTCGAGGGAGCAGTAGAAGCCGGAGACGGGTTCGTCGGCGGCGAACTCGAAACGGGCTGTGGTGTCGGTGGTCTCGTTTCTCGGGGCGGAGAGGGGGGACGTGTCCGGGGGCGTGAGGTCCACGGTCCAGGAACGCGCCGAGGGCGTGGGATCGGCGTTGCCGGCCGCGTCCACGGCCCGCACACGGAACCGATGGCCGCCCTCGGCGAGATCCGTGTAGGTTTTCGGGCTTCCGCAGGGCAGGAACGCCCCCCCATCGAGTGAGCACCCGAACGTGGCGCCTTCCGGTTCCGTCGAGACGAAGCTGAAACTCGCGGCGGTCTCGTTGGTTGAAGATGAAGGAGAGCTTCTCACGGACGTGTTGGGCGGCGTGTCGTCCGCCGACGCCCGCGCGGCTGCGTCCGTCGGGAGGAGCATCAGCAACGCGCCGGCCGACACGAGGAGCGCGGCGACGAGGGTATGGAGCGCAGGACTCCGCTTGAGAGGCGGTTGCGACGGTCGCTTGTTTCCCGGCACCGGTCTAGGTCTCTATGTTGATGGTCATGAGGCCCGAGAGGCCGTCCTCGTTTACTCCTACGAAATATATGGGGACCTCAGGGCCGCCGGTTTCACAACGGTAGACGGCGAGCCGGTCACCGTACTCGCGGTGGAAGAGCCGCGCGAGCCTCCTGAAGCCGCGGGCGCTCCTTTTCTGTCCGCGGTCCATCCAGGGCTGCACCTCGCCCAGGTGGTCGAAGGTGGCGTCGAAGTCGGAGTGGGTCATGCCGTCGGAGCAGGCGGTCAGGGAGGCCATACGTTCGGCGGTGGGCAGTTCTCTCTCGTCGGGGTGGGCGACGAACCACCACCCGCTGTCAGCCTCGGAGCCCGGCATCTGGAGGCCTTCGGAGGCGCGGAGCAGCCGGCGCTCGGTGTCCGCCGTGTCCGCCGGCGCCGCGCCCGCGAACAGCAGCGCCGCCAGCAGGGCGCCGATGACGGGAACCAACCTCTTCGTCTTCAACCCGAACCTCTCTCCGCCCCGGATGGGGCCGTCGCCGCCACGTGCCCCGGTATCGGCGGGCCGGCCGCGGTTGTTTAGCCGGGCGGCGGCTGCGGTGGAGTCATCGCGCGGTCCGGCGGGTACACAAGGGGTCTTGACGTTGCAAAAAGTGCCGTCTCAGGAAGGTAGATCCCCGGGGGCGGCGGTGGAGAGGAGTTAGCGATGCCGCATCCCTGGCACGACGTGCCCGTAGGAGAGAACGCCCCGGAGGAGTTCCAGGCGCTGGTGGAGATCCCCAAGGGCTCGAAGGTCAAGTACGAGCTGGATAAGGACACGGGGATGCTCAAGGTGGACCGTATCCTCTACTCGTCCATCCACTACCCGGCCAACTACGGCTTCATCCCGCAGACCTTGGGCGACGACGGGGACCCGCTCGACGTCCTGGTCCTCATGCAGGAGCCCGTTTATCCCTTGAGCCTCATGATCGTCAGGCCCATCGGCATGATGCACATGGTCGACGACGGCGAGGACGACGAGAAGATCATCTGCGTCCCTTTGGAGGACCCGGAGTACCGCTCCTACACGCACTACGACCAGCTTCCCGAGCACCGCCTGGACGAGCTCAAGAGCTTCTTCGAGGACTACAAGAAGCTCGAAGACAAGGAGGTCAACGTCGAGGACTTCGCCGATCCCGACGACGCCATGCAGGCCATCCGCAACGCGATGAAGCTCTACGAGAAGGACGTCGTCCCTGCCCTGTAGCCTCCCGGGCCGGCCGGTTTAGAAGCCGCCGCGGCGGGCATAGAGGGCGGGAAGGAAAGGCGATCACGACGACGCGAGGAGGTCCGGTGGCGGAACAACGCACGGAAGGGACCATACAGGTCCGTCAGGTTACGGACGTGCAGGTCTCCTGGAGCGAGCAGGGACGCGGGGACGAAGGCTCGTTCACCGTCCAGCTCATCCTGGACAACGGCGCGGAGGAGTACGTGCTGCAGCCGACGGCAGAAGACACCAAGGTGCAGCTCGCGCTCTTCAGGGCGGCCGGCAGCGTGTACTTCGACCTGGAGCGCAAGATCCTGATCCCCAACAACATACCGCTCGGCTAGAGCCGGGCCGACAGAGAACGGAGACAAAGCTTTGAGCGAGAACGTCGAGCGGAACATCCTGGTGCGTCAGGTCACGGACGTGCACGCCAACTGGAGCGAGCAGGAGCGCGGAGGACCGGGCAAATTCTCCTACCAGCTCATACTGGACAACGGCGCCGAAGAGTACGCCATCAGGCCCGAAGCCGAGGACGCGGACGTCCTGATCGAGCTCTTCAAAGCCACCGGCACCATCTACTTCGACATGGAGCGCAAGGTGCTCATCTTCGGCAATATCCCGCTGGGGGGATAGCGGTTAGCCGTTAGCTTTTAGCCGTTAGCCGGCCGACCCGAGTCGCGCCGCAGCAGCAATGAGAGCGTCACGGCAGAGGGAGGGTCCCGTCGCGGGACCCTCCCTCATTGTTTCAGAGACCAAAGAGGAGGGAAGGCGCTCTCGGTGGCGCCTTCCCTCCTCTTTGGCTAAGAGCTAATAGCTAAAGGCTAACAGCCAAACTAGAACTCGAATATGATGCGGGACTTGCCCTTGCTGCGGGAAGAGCTTCTGCCGCCGCGGCGCAGGAGCAGCCACAGGAGGACTACGCCGCCGATGACGGCGAGGCCGGTGCCGGAGGTCAGGGTCGCAATGGCGCCGCTGTGGGCGTCGGCGACCGCGGGGCGGTCCTGGATGTCCTGAGGCGTGGCCTTGCCCTCGATGATGTCCTTGAAGTTGCGCAGGTCCTGCTCCATGATCGCCTTGGGACCGGAGGTGATCCTGGATGCCGCCTCGCCGAGCTTGCCGCCCGGCGGGTCCGCGTACTTCATCTCGACCTCTAGCTTGGTGCGGTCGGGCGTGATCTCCTGGAAACGGACCTGGCCCGAGGTCTGCACGTCCCCGCCCACGGTGTTCCAGCCGACGGCGCTGTTGGGCTCGTCCTGGGTGGTCCTGGCGTCGAACTCGACCCTGTAGCCCAGGGGCCCCTTTACGACCCAGTGGGTGGTGTCAGGCCCCGTCGCGCGCACCTCTTCGATGTTCTTCATGAACTGCGGCAGGTTCTCCAGGTTGCGCCAGTAGTCGTAGACTTTCCCTACAGGTGCTTCGACCTCTATGTTTCCAGTGATCGGCTCCGCCATCCTGACTTACCTCCAGTGCTTCGAGAATCTCTTATAACTTCAACAAGCTTCTCTGTACCCCGGCATCAGCCGGGTAAACCTGCATGCAACACGGCGCTCAGCCTACCGCGTCCGGCTCTACGCCGGAACCCGCCGGGGCACCGGCTCGCCGCCGGCCTTCCAGACGTTCTGCCGGACGTCCATGTGGGCTACGAGCGTAGCGTGCGGCAGCGTGAACGCCGAGACGAGGACCAGGTACAGTGCGAGGAGCGGGTCGGCGCCCACGGCACCCCGCGGAACCGCTACGTACAGCCCGACGAGCAGCAGGACCGCGACCGCGGTCAGGGGAGCGGCGTCGCGCCCGAAGCGCGCGAGGGCGCCCAACGGACGACCGGCGGCCAGGGCGCGCGATGCCGCCCCGTCGAGCAGGACCAGCCGCGCGATGTGCCGGGGCGCGTGCCAGAGGGCGAAGTAGAGCCCCACCGCCAGCACCGGCGGCACGACCGCGAAGAAGAAGACCAGCAGAATCGTCTCCAGCGCCGGGATCGCCAGCGCCCGGCGGTTGCCGCGGAGATCTCGCACGGCGCTCAGGAAGAAGAGACCGGCGACCGCGGCGAGCAGCGCCCCGGCCCCGAACCGGAAGCCCGGGGAGAACGCCCACGCCAGTCCCACCGCGTCCCCACCAAACAGCGCGGCGGTTTCGGAAGCCACGCTCCTGTAGGCGTCCGGGAAGAAGAGCAGGGGCACGAGCATCGGGACGCCGCCCCTGAGCAGGACCAGGAGCGCGCGGGTCCCCTTGCCCATCCTGCCGAGCTGCCCGCTCCCGAAGAAGACCAGGGCGTGCAAATCGCCGGCGCCCCAGTGAAAGACGGTGACGCAGACGAAGAGCACGAAAGCGACGCCGGGGGCAACGAACCACAGCGCGAGGCACGGGCCGGCGAGCACGAGGTAGAGGAGCACGACGCCGAGCACGCCGCGCGCGTCGGGGTCGTGCCCGGAGAGTCGGGCCGGCACCAGGTGGTCCACGGCCCCGTGCGGCAGCCCGAAGAGCAGGAGGCTCGCGGCGAAGGGCAGGTATTGGACCGGCTCGGGTACCCGCAGGCCGGCGGCAAACGCCAGGGCCGCGAGCAACACGACGAGCCCGGAGGGCAGCACGACAGCCCCGCGCACGGCCCGGCGGAGATCCGCCGGCTCAGCCTCCGGAACCCCGCGGCTAGCGACGCCGGCGCGCAAGGTCCAGCGCCTCCCTTGCTGCCAGGGACAAGAACGGCGCCTTCGGGAGCGCGCCGATGAGCCGCGCCTCGTCCGGCGGCGAGCTCTTCTCCGTCAGGAAACGGACCAGCGGGGCGGGCGGCACGCCGGCAAACATGCGGGCGTAGATCTCCGGGCATCTCTCCGGCCGTTCGCGTAGCAGGCGCAGGAAGACCCGGTCCAGCGGCCGGTAGCGCCACGGGTGGACCCGCCCGGGCTCTCCGCCGGCCCCCGTAAGCTCCGCGGCGAGCGCCCGGCAGTAGCGCTGGACACGCAGGAAGGCGTAGCCGGTGGAGGGGCGGGTCTCGCCCCCGAGCGTCCCGATGCGCCGGATGCGGTCCCCGACCCGCCTCGGGGTCGGGCGGGTCGTCATCGGTATGTCCCCCCACTCCTGGCCGTCTACGACGTAATCCTCCCCGGAGAGCCCGTAGCGGTCGCGGAGGTAGCCGGAGAGTTCCGCGCGGTGCGTCCCGGGCGGGGCGCCGGACCGCGAGAGGTAGACGTTCTCGACCAGGGCCTCGCGCTCGTCGAAGGGCAGGACGTAGGCGAAGCGCAGCCCGCGGGCCTGGTCCACGGAGAAGTCCATGAGCGTGCAGACCTGCGGGTCGAAGACGGGGCGGCGGGCGCGCATCCTGAGGCCGAGGAACTGCTGGGAGATCCAGGCTTCGTCCCGTCTGGCTTCCTCGAAGGCCGCGGAACCTGGAGGGACGCCGCGCCCGTCGAAGACCTCGTCCGCGACGTACGACCCGCCGGTCGTCGTCACCACCACGCCGTCCCCCGACGCCTTGCACCCACGCACGCTCTCGCCGAGGCGGACCGTGACGTTGCCCCTCGCGGAGATCTTTCGCAGGACGTCGTCGTAGAAGTCCGCCCCGGTGAGGCACAGGTACGGGTAACGCTCGCTGGTGTGCGCGACCGTCCGGCCGCCGGCGCGGACGGTCCAGGAGGTCCAGCGTCCGGCGGCCCGCGCGGAGAACGGCGTCTCCTCGACGTCCCAGAAGCAC
>CAXTDD010000011.1:0-16047 GCA_964242955.1 uncultured Rubrobacteraceae bacterium
AGATCGACAAGATCCCCGACGCCAACCCCACGGCCGCCGACCTGCTGGAGAAGCCTGAAGGCCCTATCACGATGGACGGCTTCCGCAACAATATCTCGGTCGGCGTCCAGTACCTCGGCGCCTGGCTCGCCGGCCGTGGCGCCGTCCCCGTCTTCAACCTCATGGAGGACGCGGCGACCGCGGAGATCAGCCGCGCGCAGGTTTGGCAGTGGATCCACCACGACCAGGGCATCCTCGAAGACGGCACCGAGGTCACCACAGAACTCTTCCGCAAGACGCTCGATGAAGAACTGGACAAGATAAAGAACGACATAGTCGGCCCCGAACGTTGGGAGAAGGACGAGTTCGGCACGGCGGCCAAACTCTTCGACCGCATCTCCACCCAGGACGACTTCGTCGAGTTCCTGACCCTCCCCGGCTACGAGTACCTGGACTAGGGGCAGAGATGACCAGAGCCGACATCACGGGCCGCCGGGCGGACGGTGTGGCTTTCCGCCCGACCCCGGTCCTCCTCCCTCGGTGCGTCGGACACGTACCCGCGGGCGACGGACGACTACGGCGTTCGTGTGGCACATATATGCGCACATAAGTGCATCATGTATCATGTAGAGATCGGAAGCGGAGAGCATAGGAGGACAGGGTGGAGAACGGGAAGAACGGGACGGCGAAGATAGCGGAGGTGTGGGAGGGCGAGCGTTGGGCCGGGATCGAGCGGCCTTACACGGCGGACGACGTGGCGCGGTTGCGGGGTTCGGTCGTGGTCGAGCAGACGCTGGCGCGGATGGGCGCCGAGCGGCTGTGGGACCTCATGCACACCGAAGACTACGTCAACGCGCTCGGGGCGCTCACCGGTAACCAGGCCGTGCAGCAGGTCAAGGCCGGGCTCAAGGCGATCTATTTGAGCGGGTGGCAGGTGGCGGCGGACGCGAACCTGGCGGGGCAGATGTATCCTGACCAGAGTCTGTATCCGGCCAACAGCGTGCCGCACGTCGTCAAGAGGATCAACCAGGCGTTGCAGCGGGCCGACCAGATCCACCACGCCGAGGGCAAGAACGGCACCAACTGGTTCGCGCCCATCGTCGCCGACGCGGAGGCCGGTTTCGGTGGCGCGTTGAACGTCTTCGAGTTGATGAAGAGCATGATCGAGGCCGGGGCGGCCGGCGTCCACTTCGAGGACCAGCTCGCGAGCGAGAAGAAGTGCGGCCACATGGGCGGCAAGGTCTTGATCCCGACGAGCCAGGCCGTCCGCAACCTCGTCTCCGCCCGTCTCGCCGCCGACATCATGGGTGTGCCGACCATCATCGTCGCCAGGACCGACGCCGACGGGGCCAACCTCGTCACCTCCGACATAGACCCGGCGGACCGGAGGTTCCTCACCGGGGAGCGGACGATGGAGGGCTTCTACAGGGTCAACGCCGGCATCGACCAGGCCATAGCCCGCGGCCTCGCCTACGCGCCCTACGCCGACGTCGTGTGGTGCGAGACCTCCACGCCCGACCTCGACCAGGCGAGGACCTTCGCCGAGGCCATCCACGCCGAGTTCCCGGGCAAGATGCTCGCCTACAACTGCTCGCCTTCCTTCAACTGGAAGGCCAAGCTCTCCGACGAGGAGATAGCGACCTTCCAGCAGCAGCTTGGGGCGTTGGGCTACAAGTTCCAGTTCATCACGCTCGCCGGCTTCCACGCGCTCAACTTCTCCATGTTCGAGCTCGCCCGCGACTACGGGGAGCGCGGCATGGCCGCCTACTCCGAGCTCCAGCAGAAAGAATTCGACGCCGAGAAGCACGGCTACACCGCCACCAAGCACCAGCGCGAGGTCGGGGCCGGCTACTTCGACGAGGTCGCCCAGGTCGTCGCCGGCGGCACCGCCTCCACCACAGCCCTCACCGGCTCGACCGAGGAGGCGCAGTTCACGAAGTAGCTGTCAGCTTTCGGCGATCAGCTTTCAGCAAGGGGTCGGGTTTTCCGGCCCCCTCCTACTACGGGAAGGATACGGGATGGCGAGAGGGAAGGACAGAGACGGGGAAGAACCGCGCGATCTACCGCAGGTAGCGGAAGAGGAGAAGAGCAAGGTAGGTTCCAGCGGTGGCAGCAGGACGGTAGAGGACGACTGGTCCGCTTCGGGGACCGAAGATCCCGCTTTCTTCATCAAGCCTTCCGACGAGGAGTAACTGCGCCGGGCGAGTAGTGTTCGCGGCGTACTACTCCTCCAGGTCGGGCTCGGACCAGACGATCATCATCGTGGGTAGCGTCGCCAGGGTTATGAAGGTTACCCAATACAAGCCGTAGAGCAGATCGAAGATGCTCTCGGCTTGCGGCAAGCGTAGCCACGGTACGTGATCCAGCAGCAGACGCGGGATCATAACGAAGAAGAGGCCCAGGGTCGCGATCGTGGAGAAGAGGGCCCAGTAAGCCCGAAAGTAGGCACGATTGCGAACGATCAGTTGCCGCTCGTCGAGGTCCCCGTCTTTGGTGCTAGACAACCCCTGTATGGAAGCATGAAGGTGCAACAACGCGAACACCGATGTCACGAACCCGCCTATGCCAACGAGAAGCCAGAGTAACCCCAGGGTGGGCTGAACGTTTCCCGAATAGAAGTACGCGGGCAGCAAGCTGAACACCGCGAAAGACGAGCCGAGGTAGAACACGACCACCAGACGGCGACGCCCGCGTTGATTCTTCACGTCTACCCGTTCTCCTCTTCCGGGTCCGGCTCGTTCCACGCGAGAACAGCGGTAGGCAGGGTCACCACTAAATGCAGGAAGGTAAAACAGATCGACGCGATGATAGGCGGCTCCACCATCCAGGAGGGTATTCCGTCCAGAGCCAAAGCAAGCACGAAGTATAAGAAGAACGGCACCATAACCGCCCGGGCAAGCACGTAATAAGCGGTGCGGTGGGCGTCATTGCGAACCATCCGCTGCCGTTCGTCCAAGCGTTCGTCGTCTTCGTTGGCGACCTCTTGCGTAGAGGCCCTGAGCGCCGCAAAGGTTGCGACGATGAAAGAAGAAACGAGTACAGAGGAGATGAGCAAGAGTACGAACATAAACGCCAGCCATCCGCTAGGGGCTGGATCGGCCGGCACGAAAGTAGCCCACCACGCGAAAGTCCCTGGAATACCTGCCACACCGAGGTACATGAGCACGACTACCGAGCGACGCCGCCTCCGGCTAGAGTTCTTGTTGACTATGCTCGCGAGCATCACCCATTCTCCCCTTCGCCCTTCTTCGAGTCGTTCACGCGGCCGTAAACCTCTTCACTCAACGGCCTGAACGGCTCGCGCGAGAAGACCGCCTCGATCGGCAACGCGAAGAGCTCGCCGATCCTGAACGCCAACTCCAAACTCGGGTTGTAGTCGCCCCGCTCGATGTAACCAATAGTCTGGTAGTTGATGCCCAATTCTTCCGCCAACGCCTGCCGCGACATCCTCCGCTCCACGCGCAACACCTTGAGCCGGTTATGAATTACGGCCCCGCCGTCACGGCCCGCGTCCTTCGACTTCCTCACACAAAGAAATGTAGCATAAATACAACAATACGCGCAACTGAGAAACATATTCTGTTCTGAGCGGCGTCTCTAGTTGCTTCTTGTCGGGCGTGGATAATGTGGAGCATGGGTTTGAAGAGCAGGGAAGAGAGGTTGCTGCCGGGCGGCAGGCCGCGGTACGTCTGACTGTACGAGGCCGGCGGCGGGTCCGCCGGGCGTTATACGGCGGTGTTTACCGGGCTATTCGATCTGAAGGAGCCAGGGGAGTATCCGTACCTGGTGATGGAGGAGTCCGGGGAAAGCGGGTTGAGACGCGGCAGGCCGCCGGCGGAGCTTATCCGGCACGAGGTCTCGTTCGAGGATCTGCCCGCGGACGTGCGGCTGCGGGTCCTTGAGATTTACCGGGGGATGTGGGGGCCTGAGGGGTGATTGAGGTTCCGTCTCGGGGGAACAATCGTCTCTGGCAATGACGAGACGGTTTTCTGGAGGCGGTTGTGGACTTCGACCCTAATGATGCGCCCCAATACTTGGAGGGCGTCGAGTACCCGGCGAGCAAGGGGGACCTGATCTCGGCCGCCGAACAGAACGGCGCGCCGGAAGAGCTGGTGGAGAGGATTGGCACGCTCGGGCGGCCGACGTTCGAGGGTCCCGACGAGGTCGTCGAGGAACTCGAGGCTTCGCCGACTTCGGGGTGATCCCTTGATGGGATCCGGCCCCCTCGTTCTGCCGCGCAGGAACGACGACCCGGACTTCGGCCGCGGGTCGGTGTTCTTCGTCGGCACGGCGACCGTGATCATCCGGTACGCGGGGTTCACGATACTTACGGACCCGAACTTCCTGCACGCCGGCGACCACGTCCACCTGGGGTACGGGATCACGGCGCAGCGCCTGACGAACCCCGCGATAGAGATAGAGGACCTGCCCCCGCTGGACTCCGTCTTGCTCTCCCACCTGCATGGCGACCACTTCGACCGCGTCGCCGAGCGCAAGCTCAACAAGGCGACGCCCATCGTCTCCACCCGGCACGCGACGGGCTACCTGGAGAAGGTCGGCTTCACGAAGACGCGCGCCCTCAAGACCTGGGAGCCGCTCGACGTCGAGAAGGGAGAGGCCAGGCTGCGCGTCACGGCAATGCCGGGGACCCACGGGCCCGGCCCGCTCGGCGCGGTGCTGCCGCCGGTTATGGGCAGCATGCTGGAGTTCGGGCGCGCGGGGGAGGATGCCCGGCTGCGGATGTACATCAGCGGGGACACCCTCGTCCACGACCGCCTGAGGGAGATCCCGCGCCGCTTCCCCGACATAGACCTGGCGCTGTTGCACCTGGGCGGGACGAAGGTGCTCGGGGTCTTCGTCACGATGGACGCCGAACAGGGGTTGGAGGCCATGCGCATCATAGACCCCCGTACCGCCGTCCCGATCCACTACAACGACTACACGAGGTTCGAGTCGCCGCTGGAAGACTTCAAAAGGGCCGTCTCCGCCGCCGGTCTGGAGGACCGGGTCCGCTACCTATCCCACGGCGAGACCTACGAGTTCGAGGTCCCGTCCGCCGCACCTCCCCCTCCGCGTTTCGGCTCGTGACGGGTCGGACGCGCCGATGGGTTTCACATCACTCGATTCGTCCTCTACTCACCCCAGGTCTCGCGCAGGACGCGGACCCAATTCTCGTGGGCGAGCTTCCGGAGCGCCTGGTCGTCGTAGCCCCGCTCTCTGAGCGCCGACATCAGCTTCGGCAGGCCCGACACATCTCCTAGCTCCCGCGGCACCAGGACCCCATCGAAGTCGGAGCCGAAGCCGACCCGGTCGATCCCGACCCGCTCTGCCAGGTAGTCGATCTGCCGGACCATCACTTCCAGAGGGGTGCTTGCATCCCGGGCCGCGTCCTCACGCAGGAAGTTGACCGCGAAGTTGAGGCCAACCATTCCGTCGGAGGCGGCTATGGCGTCGAGCTGCGGGTCCGTGAGGTTTCGGGTGGAGGCGCAGAGGGCGTAAGCGTTGGAGTGGCTCGCGACGAGTGGAGCATCCGTAAGGGCTGCCACATCCCAGAAGCCCCGTTCGTTGAGGTGGGACACATCGATCATGATGCGAAGGCCGTTGCAGGCGCGAACCAGCTCCCTACCGGCTTCGGTTAGCCCCGGTCCTGTATCCGGTGAGCGCCGAAAGTGTACGGCGACACCCTCGGCAAAGGCGTTCGGCCGGCCCCAGACAAGGCCCAGAGAGCGCAGCCCTGCCCGGTAGAGCACGTGCACTGTATCGAGGTCGGTATCGATCGCGTCGGCGCCCTCGAAGTGGAGCACCGCCGGCATTACGTCTTCGTTCAGACACCGCTGCAGTTCGGCGGCGGTGCGGACGATCCGGAACCTCCCGTCCGAGAGATCCTCGATCCTGAACAGCATCGCAGTATCGGCCATCGTTTGGTGCAACGCGTACGCGGCATCGAGCGCTGGTGGAAGCCCCCGCGGCCCGGGCGTCTGCGCTTTGGGTGAGGGAATCCAGACGGCAAAGAGGCCGCCCCCGAAGCCCCCCTCTCGTGCCCGTGGTAGATCCAGGTGCCCCTGGTCACCGCGCTCGAAGAACGCGCCGGGTCCGCCCCCATCCGGCCTGCCGAGCCTTAGCAGTACATCATTGTGGCCGTCGAACACTACCGGAAATGCATTCCGATCCATCTGAGCATCTCCCTTCTTGACGGCACACGCTTATGCGATTGCAAAGCTATAGTGCTGATATCTTGGTACTGCAACCCGAGTCGCCTTCAACCCGGATAGTCAGTTTCGTCCCGATCCAAAGGCCGCCTAAAACCTTCACTCGGGATCGAGAGGACGAAATGGACGATACCATAACCACCATCTACTGCTTGTGCGAAGACTTCTTGAAGGCCGTCGGCCACCGGGGTTCTCAGGGCCCGGAGACCTTCGGGAGCTACAGGCTCCAGATCTGTTTTCTGGCGGCGAGCACCACCAGCGTGACGGCAATGCAGCCGCCTCCCATGACCACGCCGGCCCACAGGGTGCCCGCCCATTGGGCAACGCTGCCGATCAGGATCGCCCCAAGCGGCATTAGTCCCCTATCCATCAGCGCGATGCTCAAGATTCGGCCCCGCAGCCGATCCGGCACCCGTGTCTGGAGGGTGACGCGGCTCATCGTACGGTACGTCGCGCTGGCGAGCCCCACCAGGAACATGATGACCGCCGCCGTGACGAGGGTTTCGGCGAACATGAACAGGAGAAGGAACAGGCCGAAGCCGACGGTCGAACACACCAGCCATCGTCCCGCCCCTTCCGTCTCGCCACCGAGGGACAGCCACGCCGATCCCACGAGGGCGCCCGCCGCGGCGACCGAGAGCAGGATGCCAAGCCCTCCCGGTCCGAGGTGCAACAACTCCTCCGCAAACAGCGGCATCATGGCGGTGTAAGGAAACGCGAACACCATGGGCGCCACGGCCAGGATCAGGAGGGACTGGACGGTCGGGCTGTTCTTCACGTAAACGGCCGCCTCCTGGATGTCCGCCTTTACGTTGCTGGAAACGGCATCCCTTCTGGATTCCGGGTGAACGACGAACAGGGAAAGCAGCACGGCCCCGATGCTAAACCCGCTGATCCAGAACACGTTCGCTACCTCGGTCACGGCCAGCAAGGCCCCGGCGATCGCCGGCCCCAGGATGCGGGAGAGGTTTCGCACTCCGGTGTCCACGGCGACCGCGCTGGCTACCTGGCCCTCCGGCACCAGGTTCGGGATCAGGGAATTGCGAACCGGGATGACCATGGCCATTAATATGGAGCGTAGCGTCACCACGACGGCCAGCAGCCAGAATGGACTCTCCGCCGCCAACAAGTATCCGACGCAAAACGTCGAAGGCAGGACCCCGGCTTGCAACAGGATCAGGAGCTTTCGGCGGTCGCTGCGGTCCGCCAGCACGCCGGCCGGGACGCTGAGCAAGAAGGCGGGGACCAACCGGCAGGTGTTGATCAGGCCCAGGTACAACGCTGAGCCGGTGGACTCGAAGACCGCCCAGTTCAAAGCGACCCACGTCATCCACTCACCCGTCTGGCTTACCAGGTACCCGGCCGCGAAGATCCTGAAAGACCGCGAACGTAAAGCGAAACGTGCCGGAGAGGATCGCACCGCTACTCGTACCCTAGGTAGGATCCGAGTTCATCGAGAGGGTCCGGGACCCTCGACCAACGCAGAGAAATCGCGCCGCTCACTTTTGTACCTCTCTCGCTACGTGTGCCATCGGGACTTCCGCAGGCGTGCAATCCGAAGTGTTCCCGACTAGGCGCGTGGCGGTCACCGCTTTCGAGTCCATTGTAATACCATCGGTTATTCCACCGGAGCCGGGGTCGCTGCTCGGGATCGTCTAGTGGCGGCGGTGCGTACCCTTCCGGTATGCTAGAACGATCCAGGACACACAACGGCCGACAGGAGAGGCGTGGCGAAGACCCACAAGGTAACCTTTCGGCGCCGCGGCGTAACCATAGAGTGCGCCGAGGACGAGTACATACTCGAAAAAGCCGAAGACGCCGGGCTCAGGCTCCCCTACAGTTGCCGCGGCGGCACCTGCACGACCTGTATCGTGAAGTGCCTCGAAGGCGAGATGGACCAGGACCTCGCTTTTGCGCTGGACGACCTTGATCTGGAGCAAGGCTGGCGCCTCATCTGCATCGGCAGCCCGCTTTCGGACGTGGTGTTGGATAGATAGTCGCTAGTGCGTGTAGCCGTCCCCAGGGGCAAACCGGAACCTTTCGGACGCTTGAACCATCCCGGCTCGGGGGAGAGCCCGTATCCCGGTCATGCCTCCTTCTCGGATCGTGTATATTTCGAGACAGGGGAAGCCGAAAGGCAAGCAGCGTGGAAAGGGGAAGGCTATGCCGGACTACGATCTGGTGGTCGTCGGTAGCGGTTTCGCGGGCTCGACGGCTGCGTTGAGCTTTTTGGAGGTGACCGAGCAGACCGGCGAGGTCGGCAGCGTGGCGGTGGTCGAGGTGGGAAAGAAGGGCACGTGGCCGGGCGGTTCGCGCTGGACGCTGCCCTTTATGCGGCTCAACAGCGACAACGTGCTCTCGGGCGACTTCGTCGAGAAGGCGGAGCAGGACGGTGAGGGCATGTGGGACCTCGACTACCTACGCAAGCTCGCGGACGAGGTGCCGGACACCATCAAGTTTATGGTGGACCACGGCGTCAAGCTGACCCATCGCGACGAAAAGAACGCAGCCCTGGAGTTCGAGCAACAGCACTACGCCTACCCGATGGGTGGCGGCAAGGAGATCATCGATAACTACTTGATCCGCATCGAGAGTTACGACACCGCCGACGTCTTCTACGGGCACGAGGCGACCGGGCTGACCCTTGACGACGAGGGGCGCATAGGCGGCGTCGTCGTGCGCCAACCCGACGGTGAACAGCGCACCTTCACCGCCGATACGGTCGTCCTGGCCAGCGGCGGCTTCGAAGGGAACCCGGAGATGCTCAAGGAGCATATGGGCAAGGATGCGGATGATCTTCCGATCATCGTTCCCGGCATCAAGTACAACCGCGGCGCCGGCATCCGCATGGCGACGGAGGTCGGGGCCGACACGGCCGGACAGTTCGACATGTTCCACGCCGAGCTCGTGGACCCGCGGTCGAAAAACCCCCACGCGGTCGTCTGGGGCCAGAACTACGGGATCGTCGTCAACGAAGACTGCGAACGCTTCCACGACGAGGGCGCCGAGTATGTCTTCGCCACCACCGAGGCGATCGCCTACGACACCTGGCGCAACCAGAACCAGAAGTCGTACTTCATCACCGATAAGACGGTGATGGATCGCTTCGAGGACAGCTGGGTCTACGGGAACCCCGACAAGCCGCCGGAGCAGGCCGACACGATCGCCGGCCTCGCCGAGAAGCTCGGCCTCGACCCCCAGAAGCTGGAGGCGACCGTCAACGAGTTCAACGAGGCCTGCGGCCCCGGCGAGTGGGATCCGACCAGGATGGACGGCAACGAGACCTCGGGGATCGAGCCGCCCAAGTCGAACTGGGCGAGCCCGATAGTCGAGGCGCCGTACGCGGGGTTCCCGATGACGGCGCAGGTCAAGTTCACCCTCGGCGGGTTGAAGGTCGACCCGGACGGGCGCGTGCTGAACACAAGCGGGGAGCCGATCCCCGGCCTCTATGCCGCCGGCGAGGTCGCGGGGCATTTCCACCGCAAGCAGCCGGCGCAAACGTCGGTGTTGCGGGCGAACACCGACGGACGCATCGTCGGCAAGAACGTCGCCGAATCGGTCTCGACCGCGGCAACCGGATAGGACCCGCTTCCGCGCCGGGGGGACGGTATTCTGCCCCGGCGCCCGGACTTCGGTGTGCTTCACCCAACCCTTCACCACCATCCCGCTCGGCGCGGACCAGGAAGAACGAAGGGCGTGCCAGACGCCTTCGTGCAAGAGTGGGTAGTATTCGGAAGAGCGATCAAGAAAGGGAATTGCCGTGGACGATCTTGACCCCATAGCCGCTAAAGGCGCGCAACAGATAGCAGAGGCTCAACGACAATTTTATGGACCGCGTATAGAGAAGCTGGTCGAGATGGGCGCGACCCGCGAACTCGCCGAGTACCTCGTCGGCCTCGAAATAAGGGTCACCCAACTCGAGCAGGGGCCGCGAACGACCCGGTAACGGCCCGAGGAACGCGCCGACCGCGTGGAGCCGGTCTTGGCGAGGGGGGCGTGGCCCCGCTCGACTTCCTATTCGTCCCTCGCTTTTTGGGGTAGGGTTTGTACGCTTGTGCTGCTGATGCAGGAGTTGTCGGTGGCGGTCAGCCCTCGTTTAGAAGCGCCTCGAGCTCTTCGTCCAGCAGAACCAGCTCCCAACCCCGCACCAGCGCCCCGTTCTCGAAAGCGCCGAAGCCCTTCACCCGCATCACCTCGGGATGGTTGGCTACGGGTTCGGCGTCCACGACGATGCCTTCGGTGAGTCGGGCGTACCTCGGGACATTTTGTGTGAGGCGTATCTTCATCGCTTTTCTTCTTATTATTGTGCACGCCGGCGGGAACCGGTTTTGTCCGTTCGCTTACACTCCCGTTTGCCGACCGTCTTCTCTGGCCGGGTACCACGGCCTCGCTCGGGAGACGCTGTGGCCCGGGTTCTCGGCCATCGCCCATTGCGCTAGACTACGTTCGGCCGGGTCCTTCCGAGATCGTCGCCCAGGGAAGCTCCGGCGAAGTACGATTGTGCCCACGAAGTAGGATATCGAGGATGAAGTGCATTAATCGGCGGTCCACTCTAACCTCTCGGCGAAGATTTGGGTAAAGACAAGGTGGATACCTCCAGGGCCGGCGTTGGGTCCCGGCCCAGCGCGACGCCGACGGCGGACGAGTACAGCCGCGACCTGACGCGGATGGCGGAAGAAGGGAAACTCGACCCCGTCATCGGGCGGGCCGAAGAGGTCGAGACCGTTATCGAGATCCTTTCCAGGAGGACCAAGAACAACCCGGTGCTCATAGGGGATCCCGGCGTCGGCAAGACGGCCATCGTCGAGGGGCTTGCCCAGTGGATCGTCAGCGGCGAGGTCCCGGATACGCTCGCCGATAAGCGCGTCCTCGCGCTGGACCTGCCGGGGTTGGTAGCGGGGACGCAGTACCGCGGGGAGTTCGAGGAGCGCCTCAAGACGGTGATAAAGGAGATCCGGGAGAACCCGGACGACCAGATAATCTTTCTCGACGAGATGCATACCGTGGTCGGGGCCGGAACCGTAGAGGGCTCGATGGATGCCTCCAACATGCTCAAGCCCGCCCTGGCATACGGCGAGATGCGCCTCGTGGGCGCGACCACGGTGGACGAATACCGTAAGAACATAGAGAAGGACCCGGCGCTGGAACGCCGCTTACAGCCGGTCCTCGTCGGCGAGCCGAGCGTGGACGAAGCCATCGAGATCCTGCGCGGCCTCAAGGACCGCTACGAGGCGCACCACCGCGTCGAGATCACCGATGAGGCCCTGGTCGCCGCCGCCGAGCTCTCCGACCGCTACGTTACCGGCCGCTTCCTCCCGGACAAGGCCATAGACCTGATGGACCTGGCGTCCGCGAGGGTGCGCCTGCGCGCGAGGACCAAACCCGGGGGTGCGAAAGCCCTGGAAGAGGAGCCGGGGAGTGTTCAGAGGGAGAAGGATCACGCGGTAGCCGCCGGGGACTCCGGAGAGACTCAGGAACCCGAGGAGAGCGTGGCTGGCGAGCCGGTCGAGGAACCCGACAGAAACAATCGCCCGATGGTGGGGGAGGTGACGGCCGAGGACATCGCCGGGGTCGTCTCCCGGGCCACCGGCATCCCGGTTAGCCAGCTTACCGAGGAGGAGCGTGAGCGCCTGCTGCGACTGGAAGGCCAGCTCCACGAGCGCATCGTCGGCCAGGAAGAGGCGGTCGAGGCGGTGGCAGAAGCCATAAGACGCGCCCGCGCGGGGCTCTCGGACCCGAACAGGCCCATCGGCAGCTTCCTGTTTCTCGGTCCCACCGGCGTTGGCAAGACCGAGCTGGCGCGCACGCTCGCCGACGCCCTCTTCGGGGATGAGGCGGCGATAGTCAGGATAGACATGTCCGAGTTTCAGGAGAAGCACACGGTCTCCAGGCTCGTCGGGGCGCCGCCGGGCTACGTCGGATACGAGGAGGCCGGGCAGTTGACGGAGGCCGTCAGACGCCGCCCGTACTCGGTGTTGCTGCTCGACGAGATCGAAAAAGCGCACCCGGACGTGTTCAACGTCCTGCTCCAGATCCTTGACGACGGACGGCTCACGGACGGCAAGGGTAGAACCGTGGACTTCAAGAACGCGGTGGTCATCATGACGAGCAACTTCGGGGCGGAGCGCATCAGGTCGCACGCCTGGCGAGACGAGTCGTTCGAGGAGCTCAAGGAGGACATGAACCGGCTACTCAGGACCACCCTGCGCCCCGAGTTCGTGAACCGCATAGACGAGGTGATCCTGTTCCGCTCCCTGGGCAAGGACCAGATAGCGCAGATAGCGCGCCTCCTCCTCGACCACACCGCAAAACGCCTGAAAGCTCAGGGCGTCGGGATCGAGTTCACCGACGCCGCCGTGGCGCTGATCGCCGAAGAAGGCTTCGATCCCGAGTTCGGCGCCCGTCCCCTGCGGCGCGCCATCCAGCGCCGGGTGGATAACGTGCTCTCGCGCATGGTCCTCGATGGTTCGCTGGAACGAGGCGACAGGTTAATCGTCGGCGCCGGGGAAGGCAAGCTCGGCTTCGAGACAATCCACGGAGCGACCGGCGAAGAGGAAGAGTAGCAAGCAGATGCTAGCCCTCGTTTGGGGGTGCCTCCGACTCTTCATCCGGCGAAATCAACTCCCAACCCCGCACCAGCGCCCCGTTCTCGAAAAGACTGAAGTTCGTCACCCGCATCAGCTCGGGGTGGCTGGCGACGGGTTCGGCGTCCACGATGGTGCCTTCGGTGAGGCGGGCGTACCTGGGGACGGCTTGTGTGAGGCGTATCTTCATCGCTCTTCTGTTCGTGGAGTATACACGCGGGCGGGATCCGGTTTCGTCCGTTTGCCTAACACTCCCGTTCGCCGCCCACTCTTCCGGCCGAGTACTATGGCCTGTCGACATCCGCGCCACGAGCATAAAGGGGGAGACAAAGCGCCGATACAGGGTGGTGAGATCTTCACCAACCAAGAGCCGTGCTCGAGGAGCGGCACTCGAAAGGCCAATAGGTAGCGAAACGATCACGAACGAGCCTTTATTTTAGTGTCGGAGATTACAGATCGTTCGAGACTTGACCCCCAGCATGAGCGTGTGCTAGTTTGCATGGCGTTGGGGTATGGGTGAGGAGGTCAGGCCGATGGTGACCACCGGAACGAGAAGTTGACTCACGAATTAGAAGTCAGCATTAATTGTTCCAGGGGTCGCACCCTTATCCATTCCTATAGATTCGGGGTCAACACTGGTTGTTCTAGGGGTTGCCCCCTTATTCGTTCGTGCAACACCTTGTGAGGCGTTGGGGAAGCCAGGAAAGGAGACCAGCTAGTGGCAAGGGCCAGAGAGAAGCAGCTATCCGAGGTGGTGAGCGAGCTCGGGCTGGATCATCAAAACAAGGGGACGATAGGCCGGCTGCTCAACCACGGGGGCATCGGGCAAGCTGAGGAGGATGCCGACGGACGGATGAAGATCCAGATCCGGATCCCCGAAGATGAGTTGACCTATTCGCCCTCGATCGCCGTCATGCCCCATGCGGGCGAGCTCGAGATCGAGTTCTTCAACGATGATAAGAACACTCACGCCGCGATGGTGCCGAACAACGGTGGCTACAAGTGGCAAGGGTTGCCGAACCATTCGACAGGAAAGGTCACGGTCACCCTCGACGGCCCGGGCTATTACTGGTATGGCTCCAACTTCGGCAACGACGAAGGCCGCGGCCTCATGGGGGCCATAGTCGTCATGGGCGATGTTCCGGACGAGGCCAAGCTCGACCGTCCGCCCCAGCCGCGTCCGTAGCAAGCCTTTAACGGAAAGGAGAACCACCTTGACGCAGGAATACGTACCTGCACCACCAGCAGTTAATCTGGGGGATCTGAGCGCGGAGCTCGGAGACGCGCCCCCTGTAGCCAAGGACGTCAACTACGAGCGCATCGACGGAGCACGTGAGAAAGAGCCGCACAACTGGCTCACGTACTACGGCGACTACGACGGCAAGCGGTACAGTCTTCTCGATCAGATCAACAAAGACAACGTCAAGAAGATCGCGCCCGCATGGGTGTTCCAGTACGGTTCGCAGGGCCTTCACGCCGGGCCTTCGACGTACGCGTTCGAGGCCTGCCCGACCGTCGTTGACGGGGTCATGTACGTCTCGGGCTGGGACGGATTGGTCTGGGCCATAGACGCCAAGTCGGGCGATCTCTTCTGGCAGTACAAGCACGCCATCCCCTTCGACGTTTCGCTTTGCTGCGGCAACGTGAACCGCGGTGTCGCCGTCGGACACGGAAAGGTCTTCGCCACCGTGCCGAACGCGCACGTCATCGCGCTCGACGCCCAGACGGGCGAGAAGGTGTGGGACACCATACACGGCGACGTCAGGGCCGGAGAGAGCACGACCGTCGCTCCGCTTCTCGTGAAGGACAAGGTCATCGTAGGAAGCTCCGGCGGGGAGTTCGGGTCGCGCGGCCACCTCGACGCCTACGACAGCGAGACCGGGGAGCGCCTCTGGCGCCGCTACATGGTGCCGAAGCCCGGCGAGCCCGGCTCCGAGACCTGGCCGGATGACGGCGAGGCGTGGCAGCGCGGCGGCGGAAACTGCTGGGTCACGGGCACCTTCGACCCGGAGCTGAACCTCCTGTTCTGGGGGACCGGCAACCCGGCGCCCGACTTCGATGGAGAAGTGCGCGAGGGCGACAACCTCTTCACCGACAGCGTCGTCGCCGTGGACGTGGACTCCGGCGAAATAAAGTGGCACTACCAGTGCACCCCGCACGACCTGTGGGACTACGACAGCAACATGGAGTGCATCCTCTTCGAGAAGGACGGCAGGAAGCTGCTCGCGCACTTCGACAAGAACGGGTACTTCTTCGTCCTTGACCGCACGAACGGCGATCTGGTCAGCGTGACGCCCTTCGTCGACCGTATCACCTGGGGCGAGATCGACTCCGAGGGCAACGTAACGCCCAGGGTATACCCCGAGAAAGAGGGAGAAGAGGTCCACTTCTTCCCGGGTCCCGCCGGAGCGAAGGAATGGACGCACGCTTGCTACAATTCGGAGACGGAACTCTTTTACGTGCCTGTTCAGGACACAGGCTCGACCATCGCGCGCCGTCGCAGGGAATTCAAGGAAGGCATCCCGTACTGGGGAGCGGCCGTCGTCGTGGACGCCGAGGACATGAAGGGGTCCATATCCGCCTTCGACACCGAAGGTAAAGAAGTCTGGCGGTGGGAGAGCGATCTTCCGGTGGTCGCCTCCATCCTGACCACGGCGGGCGGCCTCGTATTCGGGGGAACCCCCGCCGGCCAGTTCGTCGCGCTCGACGCCGAGACCGGAGAGCTTCTGTGGAAGTTCAATTGCGGAAGCGGACACCACTCGAGTCCGATGACGTACAGCGTGGACGGAAGGCAGTTCATAGCCGTCCCCGTCGGTTGGGGAGCGTGGGTCGAAGGATTCCTTCCCGGCATGATGGGCGGCCCCCACGGAGCCTGCATCTTCAGCTTCGCTCTGCCGGAGGCATAAGCAGCACGATGCTTGGTACTCTGGGTGGCATTGAAGGTACGCCACCCAGAGTACACTCTGGAAGGGACGTTCCCGGTATTGCCTGGTTGGTTCTGGGGACGATGGAGGTGACAGCCAGGCAGGGTCGATCAGGGTATGATGGTCTTGCACGAAAAAGTCCATTCGGAAGGAGGGAATAGCACATGGAACTCCAGAAGTGGGAGACCCCCGAGTTCGAGGAGATCGGGACTAGCGCCGAGGTGACCGCGTACGCCGGTATCTGGCCGGATTCGGAGTAGTCGAACATCACGGGGCGTCGGGCCATTGGCCCGGCGGCTCGTTGTGTGCCTGTTACCATTTAGTCGCGGGACGCTAGCGGGCATGGAGTAC
>CAXTDD010000012.1:0-15995 GCA_964242955.1 uncultured Rubrobacteraceae bacterium
TCCCCGGCCTGCCCCCGCGGCACGAAGAAAGCGACGCCGAGCGCTAGCAAGGCCCCGCCGGCGAAGGCCCAGCGCCAGCCGAAGGTCAGGGCGATCCCGGGCACCGCGAGCCCGGCGAGCAGCGTGGCCGCGGGTATGGCCGCCTGCTTGATCCCGAACGAATACCCCTGCCTGCCCGCCGGTACCTGCCGCGCCAGCGACAGGTGCGTCGCCGGGTGCGTCATGGCGTTGGAGAGCCCGCCGAACATCAGGCAAACGACCAGCGCCGTCCAAGACCCGGCAAACACCGCGACGCAAAGCAAAGAAGCCGCGCTACACAGGACCGCCAACCGCATCCCGCGGTGAGCCCCGATCCTCTCGACCACCCGTCCCATCACCACCGAAGCCGCCGAGGCCGAGACGAAGAACAGGGCGACCGCCAGCCCGAGCGCGGCCGACCCGAAGCCCATCTCGTCCCGGATCTGGACCGCAAGCCCTCCCGTCAGGAAGGCCGGCAACACCCCCGCCGTCGCCACCGCAACGGCCAGCAGAACGGGCCGGTAGTCCAGCTTCTCTTCCGTAGGGGCGTTCACGAGCCCGATAGTTCTTCTACGGCGCGACCATGCACCGCACGATCATAGCACGCAGGTCGTGGGCCCCCGTCACGTCCCGAAGCCCGTTTCGGGGTCAGGTGCTCAAGCCCGGGGCACCTCCTCTGCGTCGGAGACGATCCGTCTGTAGGACTCGGGATCGGTCGCGCCCTCGCAGTTGAAGAGCAACACGCGGGTCTCTTCGGTTACGCCGAGCGTCTCCCTCGTCCGTTCCCCATCTTCCGCCATGAGGGCGAGCAGGCTCGCAAGGCCTCCGCCGAGCGGGCGACGGCCTCGTCGTAGGTGCCGCGGACCACCGTGACCTCGGCCCCCTCGGACTCGATGGCCTCCACGCGCGCCGCCACCATGTCGGCCGGCACGAAGATGCGGGCCTCGGGCCGAGCAGCTTCGCCATCCGGGCCACGGCCCGCCCGTGGTTGCCGTCCGTGGCCGCCGCGAGCGTCAGCGGCAGGAGCGGCGCCAGGCGTTCCTTCAGCTCGTCCAGGTTCTCCCACTTCCCGACGGCGCCGAACCGCGCCTCCAGCGCCTTGTAGACGGCCCAGGAGGCGCCCAGGATCTTGAACGCCGGCAGCCCCAGCCGCCACGATTCGTCCTTGACCCACACCTTCCCGACGCCCAAAGAGTCGGCGAGGCCCGGCGCGTCCAAGAGCGGGGTGACGGCGTAGTCGGGGAGGCGGCGGTCGAAATCCAGCGGCGCGCGGCTGGTCCGGCCGAGGTCTTCTCGCGTGGCGGCAAGCGGGTTGGGCAACGTGCGTAATGCGCTCATTCGGTCCTCAGGTCGCCCACCCGCCGGAGATCGGGATCACCTGCCCCGCCAGGAAGTCGCTGGCTTCGGTGGACAGGGCCAGGGCCAGCTCGGCGGCTTCGGCGCCCTTGCCGAGCCGGCCCGCGGGGATCTCCGCGACGAACTGCTCCCTGACGGACTCGTCGGCCAGCATCTCGTCCGTGTAGTACATGTTGTTCTCGATGTGGGCCGGACCGATGGCGTTGAACTGTACGTTGTGGGCCGCGACCTCGCTGCCCACGACCTTTACGAATGCGTTCTGGGCGCCCCGGGCGGCGGCATACACGCTCAACCCCGGGATGGCGCGGAGCGGCGAGGCGCTCGTGATGCCCACGATCTTTCCGGAACGACGCCCGATCATCTGGGGCAGCGTGGCGCGCACGAAACGCAAGAGCGGCCACACCAACTCGTCGAGGTATCCCTGGAAATCCTCGTCCTCGAACTCGGTAACGTCCGTCAGCATGTTGGTCACGGGCATGTTGCGTAGCGGCCCGGCGAAGTTGGCGACAAGGACCTCGATCCGACCCGCCCGACCGACCACCTCCCGGGCGGCGCCCGGGTCCGCGTAGTCCGACTCGTCGGCGATGACGTGGGCGCCTTCCTTCTCGAAAAGCTCGACGACCGGGGGACCGATGTACCGATCGGCGTGGGTCACGAGCACCCGACGCCCTTCGAGCCGCCCGCTCACCGGTTCCGCCTATCCCTCCGCGCCATCGGCCCTCCTCCGTGGCTCCCAACCGCGCCACGTCGCTCTCCTGTCTGCCGACAGGACACGCAGCGTATCCACCCGCGCAAGAAACCTCTGATAGCCGAAGCCCCTACTCGACGAAGCCGTTCTCCCGGAGCCACTGGCGGGCGACGGCGTCGGGGGACTTGCCCTCGACTTCGACGGCGTAGTTGAGGTCGAGGAGGGTTTTGGTGTCGAGTTTCCTGGATATGGGGGCGAAGAGCTCGCGCAGTTGGGGGTATTGTGTGAACATCTCGCGGCGGATGGTGAGCGAGGGGTTGTAGACGGCGAAGAAGTCCTCGTCGTCATCGAGGAGTTGGACGCCCGTCTCGCGGATAAAGCCGCTGGTGGTAAAGACGACGCCGAAGTTGCAGATCTCGGCCTCATCCACGGCGGTGTAGACGGCTTCCAGAGAGACCTCGACCAGGTTCTCCTCCGGGAACTGGAAGTCGTAGGCCCGCTGCATGCCGGGCAGCCCGTCGAAGCGGGTGCGGAAGCTGTCGTCGTTGTTGAAGCACAGCGTCGCCTCTTCGGGTCGCTCCTCGACCAGCCGGGCGAGGTCGGAGATGTTCTGGACGTCCAGGTCCTGGCGGGTCTGCTCGCTCGCGGCGATGGCGTAGGTGTCGTTGCCGGGGGCGGGCGGGAGCCAGCGGATGTCGTTCTCTTCGAGGTCCTGTTTGGCTACGGCCTCGTATTGTCTCTGCGGGTCGGTAATGGAGCGGGTCTGGGAGAGGTGCACGAGCCAGCCCGTGGCCGTGTACTCCCAGTTCAGGTCGATCTCACCGGCCTCCAGCGCCCGGCGCACGTCATCGTTGCCGCCGAGGCCGGTCCGGTCCACGACCGTGGCGTCGGCGGCCTCGAGCGCCTGAATGGTGATGGAGCCCAGGACCTCCTGCTCGGTGAAGGCTTCGGAGCCCACGGCGAACTGGGCGTCCCGCTGCGTGCCGCTCAGCCGGAACTGGTCGGGGGTGATCCTGTTCCCCTCTCCCCCGGAACCGCTACCTCCGCCGGAGCCGCAGCCGGCCACCAGCGCGACGGCCAGAATCGCCGCGAGCACGGAGAGGACCCGGCGGAGCGGACGATGGCTCATCGACCCTCCGTCCCCGGGTCGGCGAGGTTGGACTGCCGGTTCTGGCCCCGCGTCGGGTCCTCGGCCGTGAAGGCCTGGCCCGTCGCCGTCCTGCCGGCGGTCGGTTCTCCGATGACCAAGTCCTCCCTCTCCTGTTGCCGGTCCATCTCGCGGGTCTCCGCGCGCAGGTGCTTGAAGAAGGCGACGCACATGAGGACCATGATGATGGCGAAAGGCGCCCCGGTAAGGACCGAGGCGGACTGGAGCGCGCCCAGTCCCCCGGCGACGATCAGGATGCCGGCGATAAGCGCCATGGCGAGGCCCCAGGAGAGCTTGATCCAACGCTTCGGCTCCCGCGGCCCACCGGTAGAGAGGCTGCCCAAGACTATCGTTCCGGCGTCGGCGCCGGCGACGAAGAAGATCCAGAGCACCGCCAGCGTCAGGATGGCGAGGGGCAAATACAGCGGGAACTGCTCCAGAAAGACGAACATACCGCTGGCCGGGTCGCTCACCACGCGGTCGGCGATGCCGCCGCCCTGCGTCCGGTCGAGGTAGAGGGCGGAGCCGCCGAAGACGGCCACCCAGACGAACGTGACCACGCTCGGTCCTATAACGGTGCCGAGGACGAACTGGCGGATGGTGCGGCCACGGGAGATCCTCGCGATAAACAGCCCGACGTAGGGGCACCAGGCGATCCACCACGACCAGTAGAAGACCGTCCAGGACCCGAGCCAGGCGTTGTCCTGGTTGAAAGAGTTCATCCTCATGCTCATCCCGACGAGGCCGCCGAAGTAGTCGCCCACGCCCTGCGTGAGGGCGCCGAGCTGGGTGGCCGTGGGGCCGAGGACGAGGAAGACCACGAGCAGTACGCCGGCGACGTACATGCTGATCTGGCTCAGGTAGTTCACGCCCTTCTCGACCGCGGTGGAGGCCGAGATCATGAACGCTACCGTGGTGATGCCGATGACGACGAGCTGCGCGATCACCCCGGTCGGCGTCCCGAAGGTCTGCCCGATGCCGGCGGTCATCTGAAGACCTGCCTGCCCGAGCGCCACGGCGACGCCGAACAGCACCGCTATGACGGACAAGACGTCTATGGTCTTGCCCAAGGGTCCGTCCACCCGGTCCCCGAAGAGCGGCCTGAAGACCGGGCTTATGAGGCCGGGCTCGTCCCGGCGGAAGCTGAAGTAGCCGACGATGAGGCCGACGACGGCGTACATGGCCCACGGGTGGAGCGCCCAGTGGAAGTAGGTGTACTGGATGCCGACCTGCGCGGCCTCCGTGGTGCCGGCCTGCGCCAGCCCGAAAGGCGGCGCGCTGTAGTGGGCCAGCGGTTCGGCCACGCCCCAGAAGATAAGCGCCGGTCCCATCCCGGCCTGGAAGAGCATCGCGAACCACGCGAACGTGCTGAACTCGGGTTGCTCGCCCTCCTTGCCGATACGCAACCTCCCGTAACGGCTGAGGGCCAGAAAGATCACGAAGACCAGGAAAAAGTTCCCCGCGAGCAGGTAAAACCAACCCAAGTTGGAGACGATCCAGTCGAAGATCCCCTGCGTCACCGCGCCGAAGTTGGTGGGCGCCAACACCCCCCACAGGATGAACCCCACCGCGAACGCCGCCGAGACGTAGAAGACTACCCCGACCTGGGACCTTTCTTCCCTCTCCTGTACCTGCTGCGCCATAAAACCCTTCTTTCGTCGAACCTGTAGATGCTCTTTATCCGGACCTTTAAGGCCCCTTGCCTATACAAAAACAGGTATTGCTCCCAACGGAAAACCGTAGGGCTTTTCCCGATCGAAGTGGGAATGCGACAGAGCGTCGCGGCGGGAACGCTATGAGCCACGCCCGGGCCGATGGCCCCCGTGAGCGAAGCGGCTCAGGAACGTGACGGCAATGTTACAGCAACGCGCGGCGCCCGGAAAGTCCCCGCGGGCGCCGCGGGCGGAGAATTTTGTCAATTCGTCCTGTTGCGGACCTGTATGCGGCGGGGTTCCGGGTTGGCGGCGCCGCCCTCGACGGTTATCTCCACGAGGCCGTTGTCGAACTCGGCGGAAATGTCGGCGTCGTCTATGCCGGCCGGCAGGGTCATGCTGCGCCGGAAGACGCCGTAGAAGCGTTCGTGGACGTAGAAGCTCACCTCCCCGTCCATGTCCCTGCCGCGTTCCCCAGAGACGGTAAGGGTATTCTCGTGGAACGAGACGTCGATGTCCTGCGGGGCCACGCCGGCGAGCTCCAGCCGGATCACGAGGTCCTGACCCCTCGCGAACACGTCGGCGGTCGGGACCCAGGCCGTGGCGTGGGTCCTCTCGCGGTCCTCCCCGCCGGTCTCCTGTCCGTAGGCGCCCACGTGGCGGATCCGGTTCATCTCGCTCGCCATGTCCAGAAAACCCCGAAACGGGTTCCGCTCCTGCTCGGTCATCTCTGCCCTCCCGTCGCTAGTCGTCACGGCCTGGCGCGGATTGTCCCACAGGCTCACCGGCCTCGCGGCGGCGCATGATCTCCTCCATCTGCTTGTCGTCTACCTTGTTGTCGTAGGCCATGATCTCCTGCATCTGCTTGCGCTCCTCGCGGTAGTCCGTCCTGAGCGCCATAAACAGGGAGTAGGCGAGGGCGAGCATCAAAACCGCGAACGGCGTGGCCGCGATGATCTGGGAGTTCACCATCGCCTCGATGCCCCTTCCCCCCGCGCCCGCCACGAGCATTATCGCCGCGAAAGCCGCCATGATGACGCCCCAGGTCAGCTTTACCCACGTCTTCGGGTTCAAGGCGCCGCCCGTGGACATGGAGCCGAGGACTATCGTGCCGGCGTCGGCGCCGGCGACGAAGAAGATCCAGACCAGAAAGATCGCCAGCAAGGAGGCCGCCAGGGCCAGCGGGAACTGGTTGATGAACTCGAAGAGGGCGCCGGCCGGGTTGGCCGCCGCACCCTCGCTGATCGAACCGCCCAGCCGGTCGTCGACCTGGAAGGCGGCGCCCCCGAAGACGGCGAACCACAGTACGCTGAAGAGGCTCGGGGCCACGAGCACCCCGACGACGAACTCCCGGATCGTGCGGCCACGGGAGATCCTCGCGATAAACGCCCCGACGTACGGGGCCCAGCAGATCCAGGTCGCCCAGAAGAAGATCGTCCAGGAGCCCAGCCACGCCGACTCGTCCGGCCGGTACGCGCTCAGGTAGAAGCTCTGGGGGACGATGTTGGACAGGTAGCTGCCCATCCCCTGCGTCGCCGCGTTGAGCTGCAAGAGCGTCGGCCCCACGAACAGGAAGTACGCGACCAGGAAGAAGGCCAGGTAGATGCTCGCCTGGCTCAAGAAATTGACCCCCTTCTCGACCGGAGTGGAGGCCGAGAGCATGTAGGCGACCATGGTCACGAGGATGATGCCGAGTTGCAACCCGATCCCGCTCGGGAGGCCGAAGACCTGGCTGAGCCCGGCGTCGATCTGAAGCGTGCCCGAGCCCAAAGATCCCGCCACCCCCACCAGCGTCGCGAAGACGGCCAGGATGTCGATGGCCTTGCCGATGGGGCCGTTCACGCGGTCCCCAAGTATCGGGTAGAGGACCGCGCTGATCTGCAGACTGTTCATCCCCCGCCGGAAGCTGAAGTACGCCACGGCGAGCCCGACGACGGCGTAGATCGCCCACGGGTGCAGCGCCCAGTGGAAGAGCGCCGTCCGGAGCGCCAGGTCCGCGGCCCCGGGAGACCTCGGCTCCGCAAGCCCCAGCGGCGGCTCGGCATAGTGCGAGAGCGGCTCGGCCACCCCCCAGAACACGAGCCCGATGCCCATCCCCGCCTGGAACAGCATCGCGAACCACGCGAAGCGCCCGAACTCCGGCTTCTCGTCGGGCCTCCCCAGCCGGATCTTGCCGTACCGGCTGAACGCCAAATACACGGCGAAAGCCAGAAAGAACGCCGTGAGCAACTGGTACATCCACCCGAACCCCGTCGTGATGCTCCCGGCCACCGTCGCGAGCGCGTCCCCGAAACCGACCGTAAACAGCACGCCCAAAGCGACGAACACCACCGAGATGGGGACCGTCACAGAGAACACCACCCCGAGCTGGCGCCCGGAACCTTCCCCGCCGTTCTCCGCCCCCGAACCTGCCGCCACACCAAACCCCCTGTTCGCTTATACCCGTGGCCGCACCGGCGGAGATCATCCGGCGCAGCTTCCTACGCA
The DNA here is from genome assembly GCA_964242955.1 of uncultured Rubrobacteraceae bacterium. GTDB lineage: Bacteria > Actinomycetota > Rubrobacteria > Rubrobacterales > Rubrobacteraceae > Rubrobacter_D. The sequence continues at coordinate 7,349 of CAXTDD010000012.1, forward strand.
TATTCATATTCTATACACAACGTGCCGCCACTAAACCCCGTCGCACCGCCGGAAACCTCAGAGCGCCCTGACCATCCCCCCGTCCACCAGCACGGCCTGGCCCGTCACATAACCGTTAGCCGGGGAGGCCAGGAAGGCGGCGACGCGGGCGAACTCCTCCGGCGTCCCGTAGCGCCCGAGCGGTATCCGCGCCGCGAATTGTTCGCGCACCTCTTCCACGCTTATCCCCTGCGACTCGGCCTGCCCGGCGTCCACGGACTCCGTGCGGCCGGTGAGGATGCGGCCGGGACCGAGCGTGTTCACGAGGATGTTGTCGGGGGCGAGCTCCAGGGAGAGGCTCTTGGCGAGGCCCGCGAGGCCGGCGCGGAAAGTGTTGGAGAGGAGCAGGTTGTCTATGGGCTGCTTGATCGAGGACGAGGCGACGTTGACGATGCGCCCGCCGCCGCGTTCGCGCATGGATGGGAGGACGCCGCGCACGCAGCGCACCAGGCTCAGGACGATCTGGCGAAAGGCCAGGTCCCAAGCTTCGTCGTCCAGGTCCGCGAAGTTGCCCGTCGGCGGGCCGCCGGTGTTGTTCACGAGGACGTCGATGCCGCCGAAACGGTCGTTGGCGTGCCGGATCAGGGCCTCGATGTCCTCCCCGCTAGTGAGGTCGGCGGCCCGGTACTCGACGGTGGAGCCGGTTTCTTCCCGTATCTCCCCCGCCGTCCGAACGAGGGCTTCTTCGTCGCGGCTGGAGATCACGACGCGGGCTCCCTCGCGGGCGAGCTCCGTGGCTATGGCCCTGCCGAGGCCCCTGCTCGCCGCCGTCACCAGCGCCGCCTTGCCCTCCAGGCCGAGATCCACCCCTACCTCCTGACCGGATTGACCAGCGTCTCGAAACCGCCGATCCTGCACTCCGCCACGTCGCCGGACGTTATCTCGACCGCCCCAGGCGTCCCCGTGGAGATGACGTCACCGGGCAACAGGGTCATCACCCTGGAGTGGAACGAGACAAGCCGGTACGGCGAGAACGTCATGTTCGAGACCGTGTTGCTCCGACGAACCTCGCCGTTGAGGACGGTAGAGACTTCCAGATCCGAAACCTCCCCCACCTCGTCGGGTGTGAGCAGGTGCGGGCCGAAGGAGAAGAAGGTGTCGAAGCTCTTGGCCCGCGTGAGGTAGCGGGGGTTCCTGCGCAGGATGTCCTCGGCCGTCACGTCCAGGATGGTCGTGAAGCCGGCTACGATGGACGGCGCTTCCTCTTCGGAGACGTCCTTCGCCTTCCGGCCGATTATGACGCCGAGCTCCGCTTCGACCGTTACCCGTTGGGACTGCTCGGGCAGCAAGATCTCGTCCCCGGGCCCGATGATCGTCGTGTCCGGGCGCATGAAGCTGGCTGGTTCCCCCAAAGGGGCTGACTCGTCGAGGTCGCCGGCGTGCTCGGCGTAGTTGAGGCCTATGCCCCAGATCTTGCGCGGCCTGCGATATAGGGGAGCGTAAGAGAGGTCTTCGACGAGTATGGACCGCCCCGCGAGGTTCTCCAGCTCGGCCTCCGAGAGCGCGTTCCATCTCCGATGAAGGTCGTCCAGCCGGCCGCCTTCTACAAGGGAGAAGAGGTCCGCGGGCCAGCCTTCGGGGTCGGGAATCTCCACGACCGGAACGGCGCGGCCATCCCGCACCACGACCGCCACCTCGTTGCCGCCGATCTTTGCCGATGCCAGCCTCATGGGCCCGTCATGGTAGCCTATTCGTGGCCGCGGGAGAACAAGGCGCCTACAGGGACCCCGCCGGTCTCTTGCAGCCCGCCGCCGGTGGTCCCGTTCAGGCCTCCATCGCGAGCAGATCGGCCAGGTGGCGGTCGATCTGCGGCATGTACGTGGGCGCGACGCCGAAGAGGCCGAGGTGGCCCAGGATGTCCTCGACGACGCGCAGCTCGCTGTTCGGGACGAGCGCCTGTTCGGCCTTGCAGTCGCGGGGCGGGAAAAACATGTCCTCGTCGATCGGCATGACGAAGGTCTTCGCGGTGATCCGGCCCAGGGCGGCGGCCAGGTCGCCGCCGGTGTGCCGGGTGACGTCGCCGCGCTGCCACTTCCACGCCATCGTCAGCAGGTCGTTGGGATCCATCACCGTGAAGTAGGGTTCCAGAAACTCTTGCAGGAACGCCTCCCTGGATTCGAACTCCAGCGCGCGCCACGCCTCCTGCTTCCAGAACTCCGTCGAGAAGCCCATGACCGCCCAGAGGTGGGCGTGGCGTTTGATCCCATCGACGACCTCCTCGTTGGAAGCGTACTCCCCGCCGTTCCAGCCCGGGTCGGACCAGATCTGCTCCTTGAGCGCCTCGGTGTAGAGGAAGTCGTGCGGGGTATTCTGCGCCGTCCCCGCGATGGGTGCTGCGCGCAGCACCTTGTCCGGGAACCGCACCGCCCACTCGTAGGTCTGCTGGGCCCCCATCGAGCCGCCGACGACCAGCGCGAGCCTCTCGATGCCGAAGTGCTCGCGCAGCAGCCGCTCCTGGGCCACCACGTCGTCGCCGATCCGTACCCGCGGGAAGTTCGACATCGCGACGTCGGCGTTGGCGCCGGCGGCGTTGTGCGGCGAGGTGGACAGGCCGTTGCCGATCTGGTTGATCGCCACGATAAAGTACCGCTCGGGGTTCAGCGCGTGTCCCGGCCCGACGTAGACTTCGCGCCAGATCTGGTGCGTCCCCGAGTACCAGGTCGTGATCAGGACGGCGTTGTCCCTGGCCTCGTTCAGCTCTCCCCACGTCGTAACCGCGAGCTGGCAGTCGGGGATCGATCCTCCCTCCTCGAGGTCGAGGCGGCCGATGCTGACCAGCTCGTAGTCACCGTGGTACTCGTGGGTGTAGAACGGGTTCTCGATCATTCGTTGGCCCCTTCCCGGTCGGCGAAGGTGAAGCCCTCGTAGTCGTTGGCGGCGATCTCGTCGCATCTTTGCCGGTAGGGCCCGACCCCGCCGAGGTAGGGCATGAATACGCGGGGCTTGCCGGGGATGTTCGCCCCCATGTACCAGGTTGCGGACTGGGGCAAGAGCGTGGCGTGGGCGACTTGCTGCGAGTGCTCGACCCATTCGTTCTCGGCTTCGCGGCTGGGCTCGATGACCTCGAGGCCGCTGTCGCGCATGTGCTGGATGATCCCCGAGATCCACTCGACGTGCTGCTCGATGGACACCGGCATGTTGGAGAGCACGGACGGGCTCTGGGGACCCGTGATGAAGAACAGGTTGGGGTAGTCCGCGCTCGACACCCCAAGGTACGTGCGCGGCCCCTCGGCCCACTTATCGCGCAGCAGTTGCCCGCCCCGCCCCCTGATGTCGATGTTGTTGAGCGGGCCGGTCATGGCGTCGAACCCGGTGGCGAGCACCAGGACGTCGAAGGCGTATTCGGCGTCTTTGGTGCGCAGTCCGGTAGGGGTGATCTCCTCGATCGGCGCGGCGCGGACGTCTACGAGCTCGACGTTGTCGCGGTTGAACGCCTCGTAGTAGTTGGACTCGAGGGGCACCCGCTTCGTGCCGAATGGGTGGTCGCGGGGGGTCAGCTTCTCGGCGGTCGCCGGGTCGTCGACCCGCTCGGCGATCTTCCCGCGCAGCCACTCGGAGACGGTGTCGTTTGCTTCCCTGGTGAAGAAGAGGTCGTTGTAGTTGCCCAGCCACAGTCCGAACCCGCCGGCGTCCCAACGGGCCTGGAGCTCGCGGTCGCGCTCCTCGGGGGAGTCGTCGAGGGCGCTGCGGTCGATAAAGTAGAGCTCGAAGCCGAAGTACGACTGGCGGAGACGGTCCCAGATCTCGTCGTAGTCCGCCTTCCGTTGCCACGTCACCTCGGGGTCCACCGGGCCGTTGCGGGCAGGGGTGGCGTAGTTGGCGGTACGCTGGAACACGGTGAGGCGCTCGGACTCCTGCGCGATGAGCGGGATGGCCTGGATCGCGGTGGCGCCGGTGCCGATTACCCCGACCGTCTTGCCGGTGAAGTCCACGCCCTCGTGCGGCCACCGGCCGGTGTGATACCACTCGCCGGCGAAGGTCTCCCGGCCCGGGATGTCCGGCAGGTTCGCCGCCGACAGGGCCCCGACGGCGGTGACGAAGAACCGCGCCGTGACCGTCTCGCCGACGTCGGTCCGGATCGTCCACCGCCTGGCGTCCTCGTCGAAGCTCGCGTCGGTCACCCTGGTGGAGAATTGGATGTCGCGGCGCAGGTCGAACCGGTCGGTGACGTGCTCGAGGTAGCCCAGGATCTCGGGCTGCCCCGGATACCGCTCGCTCCACTCCCATTCCTGCCGGAGATCCTCATCAAACGAGTAGCAGTAGATGTAGCTGTCCGAGTCGCTGCGCGCCCCCGGGTAGCGGTTCCAGTACCACGTCCCGCCGACACCGCTCCCCGCCTCGTAGACCCGCGCCGAAAACCCCATCTCGTTGCGCAGGCGGTGGAGCATGTACAACCCCGAGAACCCGGCACCGACGATGACCGCGTCGAAGTCGGTGGCCGACCCCGCACCCGCTTCCCGACGGTTCTCTTGCGTGCTAGGCATGCCTTCCTCCTCCTGGTCGTGGTTCGGGACGCGCCACACGGACGCCGGCACCCCACCGGAATCGGTAGTCTTCTGGACGCGACGACCTGGCCCGGTTCCGGACGGAAACAGTAACCAATCTGGCGTGAAGCAGCCGCTCGTGTGCTCCTCGCGCCATTCGCCGGACCTTTCCCTTGCCCGTCAATTACCAATGGCAGCGCCCCAAGCAAGAAGCGTAACATGCCAGGGCGCCCGGCGCTGTCGCGCCCGGCCACCGGGCTTCCGTCGTGTCGCCGGTGACGGACAGACCCAGGGCGAATCTGCCGCTCCACGCAGGCGTCGCGTTCTTCGTGGTCTGGTCTGCCTGTATACTGCCCACCATGTCACTCCACGGCGTCTGCCCTATCGCCCTCACCCCGTTTACGGATACCGAAGACGTGGACCTTGGGGGCATAGACGCCCTCACGCAACACTACCTGGGCTCGGGCGCGGACGGCCTGACGGTGCTCGGCATCATGGGCGAGGCCCACAAGCTCACCGACGCCGAACGCTCCGCCGTCGCCGAACGATACGTCGCCGCCACCGACGGAGAGGTCCCGGTCGTGGTGGGATGCTCGGCCCCCGCGACCAGGGTCGCGATAGAACGGGCGCGGGAGGCGGAGGGGCTCGGGGCCGCGGCCGTCATGGTCGCGCCGCCGAACAACCTGGGGAACCTGGAGCTCGTCTTCCAGCATTACCGGGAAGTTGCCGGATCCATCTCCGTGCCGGTCGTGGTGCAGGACGAGCCGGTCAACACGGGCGTGGTGATGCCGGCGGCCTTTATCTCGCGCGTGATGAACGGGGTCGAGAACTGCCGCTACGTCAAGTTGGAGGAGGCGCCGACGACCATCAAGATCTCGGCGCTGTTGGACGGGATAGAGAGCGTGGACAAGCGCGCCGGCATCTTCGGCGGCCTCGGCGGGATGTACTTCTACGAGGAGTTGTCCCGCGGTGCCACCGGCATAATGACGGGCTTTGCCTACCCAGAGGTACTGGTGCGGGTCTACTACCTGTTCTCGAAGGGCAGGGAGATGGAGGCGCGGGAGCACTTCTTCCGGTATCTGCCCCTGATCCGGTTCGAGGCCCAGCTCGGCGTCGGCGGCGTCGGCATCCGCAAAGAGGTCTTCAAGATGCGCCGCATCATCGGCTCCTCGCACGTCCGCTCCCCCGCCCCTCCCCTGGACGCCGAAACCCTGCGGGAGCTGAAGGACCTGGTGGATTATCTCGGCCTGACCGAAGGAGACCCGGCGTGAACTTCGACCATTCGGAGAAAGTGATCGAGCTTCGGGAGCAACTCGAGGCGTTCATGGAAGTGAACGTCTACCCGAACGAGAAGACGTACCACGAGCAGTTGGAAGCTTCGGGCGACCGCTGGAGCACGCCCCCGATCATGGAGGAGCTGAAAGAGAGGGCGAGGTCCGCCGGCCTGTGGAACCTCTTCTTGCCCGACTCCGAGCACGGCGCAGGTCTCTCGAACCTGGAGTACGCGCCGCTGTGCGAGGTGATGGGCCGCAGCCTCATCGCGCCCGAGGTCTTCAACTGCAACGCCCCCGACACGGGCAACATGGAGGTCCTCGCCCGCTACGGCAGTCCCGGGCAGCAGGAGCGGTGGCTCAGGCCGCTTTTGGACGGGGAGATCCGGTCAGCCTTCTGCATGACGGAGCCCGACGTCGCCTCCTCCGACGCCACGAACATACAGGCCCGCATAGAGCGCGACGGCGACGGGTACATCGTCAACGGCAAGAAATGGTGGTCCACGGGGGCGGGCAACCGGCGGTGCGAGATCTCCATCTTCATGGGAAAGACAGACCCCGAGGCCGCCCGCCACGAGCAGCAGTCCATGATCCTGGTCCCCCTCGACGCCGAAGGGGTAACGATAGAGCGCACCCTCTCGGTCTTCGGCTACGACGAGGCCCCGCACGGCCACGGGGAGATCCTCTTCGATGACGTAAGGGTGCCCGCCGAGAACATGATCTGGGGCGAGGGCAAGGGCTTCGCCATCGCGCAAGGTCGCCTGGGTCCCGGGCGCATCCACCACTGCATGCGCCAGATAGGTGTCGCGGAGAGGGCGTTGGAGCTGATGTGCGGGCGGGTAAAGAGCCGGGAGGCGTTCGGCAAACCGCTCGCCGAGCAGGGCGTAATAATGGAGTGGATCGCCGACTCCAGGATGGAGATCGAACAGGCCCGCCTCCTCACCCTAAAAGCCGCCCACATGATGGACACGGTCGGCAACAAGGAGGCCCGCTCCGAGATCGCCCAGATAAAGGTCATCGCCCCCAACGCGACCCTGAAGGTGCTCGACCGCGCCATCCAGGCCTTCGGCGGCGCCGGCGTCTCGGGGGACACACCCTTAGCCGCCTTCTGGGCCGAGTCGCGCGTCCTGCGTCTGGCCGACGGCCCAGACGAGGTCCACCGCGCCTCCGTAGCCAAGCTGGAGCTCAAGAAGGAGCGCCGCGTCGGCATCGAACAGTCCTACGGCGCGTAGGAGAGGAGCATCGAAGACAAGAACTCCCTCCTGCTCGGCATCAAATACGAGGCCGCGAAGCTCGGCGGTATGGAAGGCGATGCCCTGGATCGCATAGAAGAACAACTGCGGATCGAGGTCGGCGAGAGCTGGACGTCGGACGAAGAAGTTCTCAAAGGACGCAACGCAACCCGTCGCGAGCACGGTCTGCCCCTCCTCGGTGAGACGAGCCTTCGTCCCACGCCCGCAACCCCGGGCCGGCGCCCGCTGTGGCGCAGGGTATTGGGGAGATAGCGTGCTCTACCGGGACTTCACCACCCAGGAGGAGTTGGACGAGCAGTACGACCCCGAGCGCACGGTCTCGGACGCGGGCTTCTACGCGGATCTCTACGAGCGTGAGAGCGACCTGCTCCGCTCCGAGAGGAACCACACCCTGAACGTACCCTTCGGCCCCACGCTCGCCGAGCACCTCGACGTCTATCCCGCCGGGGAGAACTCCCCCGTTCTCGTCTACGTCCACGGCGGGTACTGGCGGGCGAGGACGAGCCGGGAGTTCGGTTTCGCGGCGCGTGGGCCGGGTTTCCGGGACATCGCGACCGTCGTCCCGAACTACGCGCTGTGTCCCGACGTCACGATAGACGAGATCGTGCGCCAGGCCCGCGCCGCCCTCGCCTGGACGTACAAGAATGCCCACACCTTCGGTGGCGACCCGGAACGCGTCCACGTCGCCGGCCACTCGGCCGGCGGGCACTTCGTCGCCATGCTGCTCGCGACGGACTGGGAAGGCGAGTACGGGTTGCCGTCCGGCGTCGTCAAGGGCGCGACCGTCATCAGCGGGCTCTTCGACCTGGCGCCTTTCCCTTACACGTTTCTGCAGCCAAAGCTGCAGTTGACGTGGGATCAGGTCAGGAAGAACAGCCCCATCCTCCACCTCCCGGAGGGCGCCCCTCCCCTGCTCGTCGCCTACGGCGGGGACGAGACGGACGAGTTCAAGCGCCAGTCGGAGGACTTGCTCTGTGCGTGGAAGGAGAAGGGACTCTCAGGCGAGCGTCTCGTCCTCGCCGGCAAGAACCACTACGACGCAATCGACGGCTTTCTCGACGAGGGGAGCCCGCTCCTCTCCGGGATATTCGGGCGGATGGGCTTAGAATAGGAGCGTCGGGGCACTACTCCAGCGGAGGCACGGTTTGGCGATAGAGATGATCGGCGGCGAGATCGTCAGAGGAAGGAGCACGGTCGTTACCTTCCGTCAGAAATGCGAGAGTTGTGGCTACGTCTATGATTTTGAGAAGACGACCATCGTGCCGGCGTACTCGTCCCGCAAGGTTCGCGCCTTCACCTGCGCCGAGTGCGGCAACTACCAGGAAGTAGAGGCCCGGCACTTCAAAGAATAGTCGAGATAGACTGAGCCGCCTCTCACGAAGGCTCGGGTGTCCCCGGGTTCCTCGTCGGGAGATCGTCGCTCATCCTATTCGTCGAAGGCCAGTTCCGCTGCTGCGGCGGTGAGTCGCCTGTCTCGGGTCCATATCAGTGCGTCTCCGGCCAGGGCCGTAGAGGCCAGCAGATGGACGTCGATGTAGCCGATGCCCCGGCCCATCAGGGCGCGGCGTTCGATCATGCCCAGCACTTCGGGGTCCGTCGC
>CAXTDD010000013.1:0-15510 GCA_964242955.1 uncultured Rubrobacteraceae bacterium
AGATGGACGAGGGGGCGAGGAGGCTCTCGGAGCGGGACATGGAGGAGCGCCCGTCGGCCACGCTGCCCCAAAGGCGCGAGTTCTTGTCGTGCGTGGCGGGGATACGGGTGAGCGACTCGACGGTCTCGCGCATGCTCGGACGCCTGGGATGGGGCCGAAAAAAAGATCGGTGGGAGCGTCGGAACGCGACGGGTTCCCGAGGGCCGCCTGGCGGGCTTTGGTGGCCGCCGAGATCGACGCTAGGCGCTTTGTGTTCGTGGACGAGTGCTCGACGAACACCTCGTTGCGCCTGCTGTACGCGTGGTCGAGACGGGGCGAGCGCGCGTCCTGCTGGATGCCGCGCCACAACCGGGGCAAGAACGTCACGCTGCTCTCCAGCATGAGCGGATCGGGCATGGGCCCGTCTCTGGCGGTGGAAGGGGGGGGGCGACAACCAGGGACGTCTTCGAGGCCTACTTGGAGGAGGCGCGCTAGCCCCTAGTCTCTCGCCGGGGCAGGTGGTGATGGACAACCTCTCGGCGCGCAAGGGCGACAGGGTGCGCGAGCTCATGAGGGGAGGGATTGCGAGCTCATCTACCTGCCGCCCTATTCGCCTGACCTCAACCCCATCAAGCAGGCGTTCTCCAAGATGAAGGCGCTGATGCGCGAGAGTGGCGCCCGCACCCTGGAGGCCCCGATCGGGGCGATGGGCGAGGCGCTTTCGGCGGTCACCGCCCGGGACGCGGCCGGCTTCTTCGGCCACTGCGGCTACCGGGCTCCGGCCCAATTACTGTGACGGACGTCGGCACGTCTTGCGCGGTGTGGTAAGTCGCGGCGCGGTCAACTACGAAGTTTCTATCGGAGTCTGCCATGGGAAATGGGCCATCCTCGGCGTCTTCAGCATCGCCGTCCTCGCTAGGGTCTTCGACGACCACGTCGCAACACTTGTGGTCTCCCATCAAGATCAAGAGCGTGTGGTCGTCTTTCTCGGCATAGTCTTTAGCGATCATTACGGACCGGTCGAGGGTCCTGCCGGCCTCAAGCATATGGGTAGCGTTCTGCATGCGGCCCATCGAGTCTACAGCCTCCTCCACGAAGAGGAAGAAGCCATCCGGATCTTCCCCGAGCACCTCAAGCGCTTTTCGGGTCATCTCCGGAAGCGAAACCGGGGGATCGTAGGAAACCCTATTCCCTGCCGGCCTGACATCGTACATCTCTCCTTCCGCAAAGAAGCCAAGGAGCCTGAGGCCGGTGGCCCTGTCAAGCGCGGCCCGGTTAGTAGCGTAGGTGTAGCCTTCCTCTCGACTGTCACCTGCGCCAGCGATTTAGCGACAAGCCTGTGATCTCCTCAAGGTTCTCGTTCCGTTCACGAAAGTACTCGATCAGGAAGGCCTCGTCTTCCGCTTTCATCTGAGGAATTCGCGCGGAACCGGCCTTCAAGCGCTTCAGTCGATCCACGACATAGCGGGGAAGGTGCGATTCCAGGACAGTCCTGATCGCGGGGTATGCCAGGGCTAGGGCGTTCATCCTGCGACCCACCCAATTTACTTGCAGGCTTTGGTTCTTGGCCGAATCAAGGCGCATGGATACTGCAGGTTCGCCGACGCCCAAGAAGGCGCAACACTCTAGCGCCGTCGTTTCGGGGGCCACCTTCACGTCTTCGAACAGGACGAAGAATACAGATTGCAGGGGGAAGTATTCGAGCCAAAGCAGCAGTTGCCCATGGTAGTCGCTGACGTCGAGGTAGAAAGGATCGCTCAACATAGTGGTGCTGAACCCGCGATCTTCAGCTCCCATGCGGAGATTGTGCCAGTAACCGGAGTAGGTTCTGTCCACCGGGTCCCTGAGTATGTAGATCAGTTTGGCGTCCGGGTTCGTACGATACAGTTTGGCCGGGACGCCTTCATAATCTGTCTGCAACGTGCGTCCGAACCCCTTCGACAAGGGTGCCATGGTGTAACTGGTCGACGCGTCCACGTATAAGGTGTCCGAAGGGCCAGGAAATTGATCCTTGTACCAATCGAGTCCCCTACTGTAATTGTGCGTAAAGAAATGTGGCTCTTTCGGCTGCGACACCGTAATGTATGGGTGCTGATCCAACAGGTAAGCTAGCGTTGTCGTCCCGGCTTTCTGCGCGCCTATTATGTAAGCCTCGGGGGGGAAAGCCACTCCTTACCTCCAAACTGTTACGCCGCTGACTACCCCACCTCAAGAGCGACGAATACTCTCTGGAGGACACGGATGGTTCGGGTTTCCCATCGTACTTGGCGATGCCTCCCGTGAGAAAGGTCGAATTCGGGTCGGCGTATGTTGCTGACGAGATTGCCCCCTCTCGAGCAACTGCTTAACAAGCGTTGGATGATCGATGCCCGCATAGCGAAGAATAGTACCGATAACAGTATGGGGGTTGACGGGAAGGTTTCACACGCGCGGAAGAAGTGCTCTCGCCAGAACAATCGCAGAGAACCAAACACGGACTGCTTACCTCGCGGTCTTCACCTGATACGGCGTCGCATGCCACACTGCATAAGTGGTCGTGCCCAGCCCGCATCCTGATCCTACTTGTAGGTATAGCCGCCGTACGAATATCCGCCCCCCGAGCCCTCGACGTTGTTCATCACGGTACCGAGAACCCTGGCTCCCACTGCTTCCAGGCTGCGTACTCCCCGCCGAACGGCTGCTTTTCGGGTACTCTGCGCGTCCAGTACGAGCAAGGCCGCGTCGCTTTGGGCAGCGATTATCACCGGGTCCGCCACCGGCTCCGTAGGCGGCGCGTCCAGGAGCACGTAATCGAACTCCCTACGCACATGCCACAAGAACTCCGCGAATCGCTTGGAGCTAAGGAGCTCGGCCGGATTCAACGGTAGGGAACCTACGGAGACGACCTTGAGGCCCGGCAAAGGTTCTTGCCAGACCTCCTGTAGGCTGCGCTCACCCACCAAAACGTTGACCATCCCGTGAATGTTTCGCACCCCGAAGATCTTGTGCAAAACGGGCTTGCGGAGGTCGCAGTCTACGACCAGAACGTTCTTTTCCGCCTGTGCCAGTACCACCGCGAGGTTGGCGCAGGTCGTGCTCTTGCCTTCACGAGGATTAATACTAGTAATCATAATTACTTTAGGCGGCTCGTCCACGACCGCGTAGAAGAGGTTGGTCCGCAGCGAACGAAAAGACTCCGAGGCGGCATTTTCCGGCTCCTGGATAGTCACCAGACGCCTTGAGAGGTCTCCGCTATTCGCCTCTTCGTTCCGCTTCCGGCGTCTCGATCCGAGAACCATCACGTTCCTTTCCTTCGTTCTTACTCTTGGTTAGATGAAACTGGGGGATTACCCCGAAAGTCGGGACCCCCGATATCTGCTCCGCTTCCTCTGGAGAACGCCAACTATCGTCCAGGAACTCCAGCATGAAAGCCAGACCCGTGCCGAGCATCGCCCCGATCATGAGCGCCAGCAACCCGTTGCGCAGGGGGTTGGGGCTCGCCGGCGTTTCGGGCGTCACCGCCGGGTCCACGACCGTGGCGGTGACGGAGCCCGAGGCCCGGTTCGTCTGCTCCTGAAAGACGTCCCCGACGGTGTTGGCGACCTCCCTGGCCGTCTCCGCTTCGGGGGCCATGTAGCTGACCTCTATGATTTGTGTCTCGGGTATCGTCTCCGCCGTTAGGTTCTCTTCGAGAAACTCATCCGGGGTGGTTTTCAAGTCCAGTTTTTGGATGGCCTCTTCGGCCACGGGCCGCGTCGCGACGGTAATCGCCATAGTCTCGGTGAGCTGCTGCAGGCCCACAACGTCGGTGGGAGTCGCAGTAAGCCCACCTTCCTGGCCCACCCGTATCTTGATGGACGCCTCGTAGGTGGGTGGCAATACGAGGCTTACTCCGACGGCTATAGCTGTCAGCATGATGGTCACCAGGAGGATGACCCACAGCCTCCTCCGCAGCACCTGGAGGATGTCCCCGATGGGAAGCACGTAGGCGTCTTCGTCCGCTCTATCCGCAGGGTTTTGTCGAGGAGGGTGCGACATCGAGCCATTATAAACCCTGCGCGGGAGGAGAGCTTTCGGTCCGGGAGACGATTCCGCTGGCTTGCGCTTGAGATCCATAATCTATCGAAGTGTCCCGGGCTCAGATCACCGTGCGGAGTACGCCGAAGGCCTCGGCGTACTCGACCCCGATCTCTTTACCCCGAATGGAGGCCAACGCGCTTACGGACTCTAAACTCCTTATGTGCGGGCTGGGCCTCAACTGTGTGGCGTGGCGCTTTACGGCTTCGAGTTTGACGTCCATGTGCCCCGAGATGTCGCAGAAAGCCACGGGCCTGGGCAGGGGTTCAGCGGCCCAGTTTATCTTGGTCATCTCGTAGGTGAAGACGTGGGGCACGAGGTGCTTGCCGAAGACGTTCGCTATGGGCCTGGCGGCGGCGAAGGCGGTCTGGAAGGCGGCCACGTGGTCCTGGTCATAGTCGGTGCCGCAGGGGAGGAGGAGCAGATCTGGACGGTACTCGTTGATCTTCTTCTCGAAGAGGTCGACGAGATCCCGCTTGGGCAGGGTGTCGAGCTTCTCTATGAGGTCCTGATCCCCGTAGGCTATCTCATGGCTGCAGCCGAGCAGACCTGCGACCGCCTTTACCTCCGCCACGCGCTCCCCGTAGGTGGTCTCGCGGTCGAGCCCGTAGTGGTGGAACCCGTCTACCGCGAGGTAGAGGATGTGGGCCTCGCAGTCCCCGCGCTCGGCGAGCTTGGTGAGGAGGCCGCCGCATCCCAACGCTTCGTCGTCTCCGTGCGGGGAGACGACGAGCACCCGCTCCAGGTCTTCAGAGAGCGGCATAGGACCCTCGCTCGCGCGCCCGGCGGTAGTCCTCGCGCGTCGCGTAGTACCTGGCCGTCTCCAGGATCAGCTCATCCAAGGTCACCCGCGGCTCCCAACCGAGCCTGGTCGCCGCCCCGAGGACCGGAACCTTCTCGAAGGACTCGGCCTCCATGTAGAGCGGGCCGTGCACCTCTCTGCCGTCGGCCCGGACCACCGGCGAGCGGCTGCCCAGGAGCTCCTTGACCCTCTCGGCGAGGCCCCGCACGGTCGTGCGGTTCGCGGGGTTGCCGACGTTGTAGATGACCTCGTCGGCCCCTATGGCCTCCTCCCAGAAGTCCGTCAGGAACCGGCTCAGGTCCGTCGAGGAGGTAAACGAGCGCACCTGCTCGCCCGAGGCGAAGACCGTGATCGGCTCGTCGGCCAGCGCCTGCTGGACGAATGTCGGCATCACGAACCCGCCCGCGCTCGACTGGCGGGGCCCCACGACGTTGAAGGGCCGGATCACCATCGCCCTGAGCCCCCGGCTCAGGTTGTTGACCGTCATCGTTTCGATGAGGGTCTTGGCGACGGCGTACTCGATGCGGACGTTGTAGCCGATAGGGACCCTTATGTCGTCGCCCTCGCCGAGTTGGCCGCTGCGACCGTAGACCTCCGCGGAGCTGAAGACGCACACCGGCACGTCGGCCTCCAGGCAGGCCTCCAGCACGCGCTCCGTGGAGTGGACCATCTCGGGTCCGAGCCTGCCAGCGTAGCGCAGTATCCCCGCCGGGCCGACGTGGGAGGCAGCGTGCACCACCCTGTCCAGGCCCTCGAACGAGCCGTTCTCCAGGTAATCTTCCACGGGCTGCCGGATCACCGTGCAGGCCGGATGTTTGTCGTACTCCGTCCCGTCTATAACCGAGGCGACTTCGGAGTCGATCACCGTAACGTGATCGCCCAAGGCGAGGTAGGCATCCACTACGTGCGATCCGATAAAACCGAGCGCCCCTGTAACCAGCACGTTTCTCATCTGCTTCGCCTTTCTTCCGACTCTGGGGACGATCAACGACACGACTCTTGCAAGTTGACGTATCCTACGTTACCAACCGAGGAGGCCGCGAAAACCCCGATTCCGACCGAACAACGAGCAAACATACGTTAAGCGGCCTAAAGTACATTCAGGTACTAAACGCTCCTACGTACCCGAACCTACGAGTTCTCGCGTATGGTCACCACAAGCGACGTCGCAATTTCCGTCGGTCGAGTCCACTTCAACGGCGTTTGAAGATACTGAATGCTGCGTAATCGACGTGAGTCGCACCAATTGCGGGACTCTAAAGCTTTCGTTCGCTGTTTCCTTATAGCCTGTCTTACTCTACGGGCGTGCCATCCATACCGTGCTCCTGACAATAACCTTCAAGCGCGGTGAGTTTTCGAGCTTCGGCCCGTTGCCTGCTCGGCTTCACCTTTGTGCTAATACCTCGGCGATGACCACAGGACACACATTCCTGATAGCCCGCATATACTTGCCGACGGTATGAACAGTGTTTCGAAGAACCAGAAGCGGCGTCGAATCAGCAAGAGGGTGTCGCCGACCGTGGCGCTCTCAGGCGTCGTGCTACTCGCTACCTGGATGGGTTACGCGTACGGTGGGTACTTTACCACCGAGTGGGCGCCGGCTGCGCTTCTCCTTACGTTGCTGATCTTCGTGCTCGCTCTGGCCGGGGTGATGCGGGGTGTCGGTCGCGGTCCGTCCTTCCTGGCACTGGGCCTCTTCGTGGGTTACGCGGCCTGGACTTTCGCCTCGCTCCTCTGGTCGCCGAACAAAGGTGATGCCTGGGTGGGCGCCGGGCAGACCTTGCTGTACGTGCTGGTGTTCGGGGTGACGGTAGCTTTCCTGACGCTCGGCGCCTCCCGCCGCTGGGTTCTCGCAGCGTCGGCCCTGGGACCAGCAGCCATTGCGGCGCTGACGACGAGGAGACTGAGCCAGGGTCCCAAATCCTTCCTCCAAGACGGCAGGCTGGATGGAACGGTCGGCTACTACAATGGCGAGGCGGCGTTCCTGCTCGTCCCCTTCTGGATCGCCATCTACTTGGGAGGATCCCGAAAGGTAAACCCGTTGCTGCGTGGTCTCGTGCTGGCCGGCGCGTCCCTGAGCCTCGAAGTCTCGGTTCTGGCGCAGTCGCGCGGGGCGCTCGTCGCGATGGCCTTGTCCTTGCCGGTGTTTTTCCTATTTTCGGGCCAACGGGTGCGGGGCGTCATCGCGCTCGCGCCCGTAGCCCTGGCCTTGGTGCTCTCCTTTCCGCACCTGAACGAAGTCTACCTCGCTTCCATCAACGGCGGCGACCTGCCTTCGGCTGCGGCAGATGCCGCATCGTCCATATGGATTTCCGCCGCCAGCGTTGGAATCTTCGGTGCTCTTTGGGGTCTCCTGGACCGCGCCTGGGAACCCCCCGCGGCTCTGGTTAAGGTCGTTGGGGGCGTGGTGCTTGCGGCCGTTATCGTCGCTTTTGCTTTCGGGCTAGGGTCTTTTCAGGAGCAGATCGGTAGTAACCCGACCGAATGGGTCGCACAGAAGTGGGAGGCGTTCAAGACCGACGACACCGCGGGACAGGAACAGAGCCGGTATCTGAGCGCTTCCGGCACCGGCCGGTACAGCCTCTGGGAGGTGGCCTGGAAAGACTTCGCTTCGCATCCTCTCGTGGGCATCGGAACCCACAGTTACGAGGCGACCTATTACCAGCTGCGCGACCAATACGTAGGGTACGTGCGCCAGCCGCATATGCTGCCGCTGGAGGTCCTGGCGGAGCGAGGCGTGGTCGGCGGGTTGCTTTTCTTCGGTTTCCTGGGCACCTGCGTTGCCGTCGGTCTGTGGAACAGGTTCGGAGAGCTCAAGACGGAAGGCAAGGCGATGGTCGGGGCGATGGTCGCGGCGGTCGCCTACTGGTTCATCCACAGCAGCGCCGAATGGTTCTGGCAGATCCCCGCCGTAACGCTACCTGCGATCGTCTACCTGGCTATGCTCGTCACGCCCTGGCATTGGCGGACCGGGCTCAGACCGCTCAGGTGGCCGTTGCGTGCGGGTATTGCGGCCGCGGTCGTGCTGGCGATCGTCGCCGTGACGCCCCTCTACGTGGCCCAACTGTACCTCGACAAGAGCGAGGCGGAGACCAATCCTTGGTTGGCTATTCAGCAGGTAGAACGGGCACAAAGCTACAATCCGGTGGACCCGCGCCTGCCGCAGCAGGAGGCCGACCTGCGGGCCAGGATAGGCGACTGGCCCAGGACCGTTGGTGCCTACGAGCGTGCGATACGCCTGAACCCCGAGCACTACGCCCCCCGCGCCCTACTCGCCGGTTTCTACGAACGCCACGGCGAACCGCAACGCGCCCTGTCCACGTACAGGGAAGCTGCGGATCTCAACCCGTTGGACGAAGAGCTCAAGGCGCGCGAGAAGGCCCTCGCGAACGCGGCTCGGTAGCGGAAGTCCGTGCTCGTTCCCATCCCCGCCGGTGGGCATGGGAACGGGGGTATCGGTGCCGACTCGTCGCCCCTGGGGCCGCGGACAATACTTTGGTGATCCCCGGTTTGTCCGTTAGTACGTTAAAGGTATGGTATTGTCCAAATCGGCTTTTACCGGCCTCTTTTCTGTGCTACTTCTGTTCATGACGCCGGACGCCGAGACGGCCCGGCAAGACTAGACAGCGGCCGAGGCGCCGATACGCACCAGAGTGAAGGAGTGGAGAGATGGATGGAGTCAAGACCAGGTTTCCCGGCATAGGGGTCGCCCTGATGATCTTCGCTGCGGCGATGCTCGTCTTTGCCACGGCCGCGCAGGCGCAGACCCCGGCCGAGGATCAGTACGGGTCCCCCACGGACTCCTCCACGACGGGCGGCACGAGCGACGATCCCAGCGCGACGGGCGTTGCGAGCGACGGTACCGATGCGACGGCCAATTCCGGTGGCACAGCGACGGCGACCGACCCCGGTGATACCGGGTCGGGTAGCAGCGTCGCGTCGAGCGCTTCTGCGGAAGGGTTCTCCGAAGGAGCCGGTGGTGTCTCTGGCGGCGTGCTCCCGTCGACTGGTGGGGCGCCGATCTACCTGCTCCTTGCTGGTATGATACTAGTTGGCACAGGCGCAACCCTCTGGATGCGCTTCCGAGCCGAGTCGTAGCAGATTTCCGCCCTTCCCGCAACTCGTAGGAACGGACACTCACTTTGCCAGGCCCGGTAAACAAGATCCTCTTCGTCTGCCGGGCCAACGTGTGTCGCAGCCCCACGGCGGAGGCGATCCTCAACGCGCTAGCAGAGGACGCCAGCCTCGAGCTCCGGGCGGAGAGCGCCGGCGTCGCGGCCCTCGAGGATTGCGCAATGGATGCCGAGGCAAGAACGGCGCTAGAGGATCTCGGGATCTACCCCGGCGACCACCGCCCCCGGCAGGTGACCCGCACGCTCGTCGAAAAAGCCGACCTGGTGCTGACGATGAGTCCCCGGCAGAGCGCCTGGATCCTCGAAAACTTTGACGTCCCTTCGGACAAGATACACATCCTTCCGTCATACTCCGATGGGACATCCGGCAGAGAGAGCATCGCCGATCCCCACGGGCAGAACGCGCGGGCGTACCGCGCCGCCTCGCGCGTGATTGCGGATCATGTCAGCGTGATTGTTGACCGCGCGGCCAACGGCGAACTCTCCGGTGGCGGCAGGTCTACCCGGATCGTGCCGGGGCCACTGTAAAAATGTTCGAAGATCTGATGAGACCGAAGACGTCATGAGAGGGTAGAGGTTGCAGGCGAAGGTGATGCTTTTTGGCTTCGCGGCGGGCATATGCCTGGCAGTTCTCGCATCGTTCGGTTTTGTTCCCGTTCATAGTGCGCGGGCGCAGACCGTAAACCCTCGTATCATGGGCGTCTCGGCCGGCGGCACCGGGGCGGACGGCAGGCCGATGGAGCCGCCCTCCTTCGACTGGAGCGGCGGCTCGCCGGACCCGGTGGGCCTGAAGCAGGCCAACAGCATGAACCGGCTTATCGCCCCATAGATTATCGCCTCTGCAGTCTCGGGCAGCCTTCCGTAATCCTTGCTGAACCGTCGGGACAAGCCCAGCCACGCGAAGGTGCGCTCAATGGACTGATCACAAGAGACAAATTCTGCTTCGCGCGTTGTAGTCGGCTGAAGCTGAGACCCAAACGGCGCGGTTACCCTCCCCGAAAAGGCGTCCGCCTGGGAGGGATCGATGAAACGGAACTGGGGTATTCGGCGCATGGCGGTCGGTCGCGGCGACGCCGCCCGTCATCGAGACCAGGCTTACCTGTACCTCCCCCGATGCACAGTCTCAAAGGAAACCCCAAAGGAGGAGGCTGATGCGCGCGGCGATCTACGCTCGGGTGTCGACCCCGTGCCAAGCGCGGGACCAGAAAACCGACCAGCAGATCGTAAGGCTTGAGCGGTTCGCGCAGCGAAAGGGCTGGGTCCTCGGCGTAGGACGCGTCTACCTCGACGAGGGCTACAGTGGTGCGAGTTTGAACCGCTCCGGCCTCGACACCCTGTGCGACGCGGCGGCGATGGCTGAGTTCGAGAATCCTTCGAGATGAAACCAATCTTTGGGCGGGGCGTCAGTAGGTTCGCGGATGTCCTGAAAACCCGAATGAGGCGCTTCACGGAATGTTAGTATCTCCGCCTGGGGGGTATTATGGTGCAGGGTTTAGTTCGAACGGGGGTTCTTGTAGGGAACCACCCTGTAGCTAGTTCTAGAGACGGCGGGGCGACATGAGCCAGGAATTGGGGGGTAACGGAGCGCGCAAAGAGGACCCGAGGCTTGGCGTGGATTCTCGGGACGTCTGGGTCGAGGGCTCGAGCTCAGTGTTGCTAGTCGGCCTCGAACACATCCTGAAGACGGAGTGGAAGGTGTCGACCGGAGCCCGCGTACCGGGTTCCTCATCCCTTGCTTGTGCGATCCTTTGCGTCGAAGGCAGAGGGGGACTGGCCGAAGGGGTGGGCCGCATCCGTGAGTCGTTCTCCGAAGTACCCGTGCTTGTCTTCGGCCTGAGCCTGGACCTGCCGCTCGCGAGCGCCGCCCTCCAGGCCGGGGCGCGGGGCTACATTCACGCGGGTATGGGCCCGGATCAGGTCAGGCGGGCCGTCAAGGTGGCCGTCGGAGGCGAGATGGTTGCCCCGCGCCAGTTGCTCGGGTACCTAATCTCCGGCCAGGGGTCGGTGGACATGGACCTGCTTTCCTCCCGCCAGCGCGAGATCCTGAAGCTCGTCGCCGAGGGCATGAGCAATGCCCAGATCGCCGACAGCCTCTACCTCTCGGAGTCGACTGTCAAACAGCACCTGCGCTCCGCCTACAAATTGCTCGGCGTGAGCAATCGTACCGAGGCCGCGACGCTCGTGCGCCGGAGCAACATCTGATCGCCGACCCACGCTTGCACGCCTTGTGGGCCGAGTACCCAAACGGCACGGCCCCGAGCAAAACACATAGGCCGTGGCAATTCCTGGCCCTCCCGACCGTCGCTGCTTCCCTTCGTTGCCCCCTGGCCAGAGACAGAGCCCGTAAGATCCGGTACGGTATAGATGCAGCTACGCGAAACGAAGGAGGGACATGATGCAGGGTCCGGAGCTGCCGCCAGGGTACCGCTTGGACCAAAGCCAGGCCGATTTCGTCTTCCTGCTCAGGCTAGATGGCTCTCGGGTCGCGGTGTTCAACGCCTGGAGCACGACCGCCGAACACATCACGCAGGCGGCCCGAGAAGACCTTCGAGGGCCGTACATGGCGGCAGCGGACGCAGGCGACAACTAGGTCCGCGATCGGCCTCCGAGCGGGTGCTCGGGCGCAACCCGGAGGAAGCGGTCGGCGCCAACGTCTTCGCGCTGGTACCTTCGGACGATCTAGCGTGCGTCCGAAGGTGGTTCGAGGACGCCTCGTCGGGCCGGGGCGTGGTCAGAGAGACGGTCAGGTTCCGTTTCCGTCACAACGACTCGTGGCGATGGTTAGAGAGCGTGGCCGCGCACCTGCCGGAGCACTCGCAGGTACGCGGCATCGTTATCGGATCCAGGGACGTTACTGCCAGGATGGCGGTCGAGGAGAGGCTAGCGCTCCGGGCAAGGCTCCTGGATGCGGTCGGCCAAGCCGTAATAGCGACGGACCCACAAGGCAGGGTCATCTATTGGAACAAAGCCGCCGAGGTCCTCTACGAAGAGATCCCCGGCCTCTAGACCCACTGAACGCCGGCCCCGCGAGCGACGGTGCTAAGAACAGCGACGAGCGAGGGTCGGGAGGATGCGGCTTTGAGGACACGGGGACGCGTCATAGGTTAACCTTTACCCTTGCCCAGGCGGCGGGACGAGCCCGGCCGCGGGTGACGCGAACCCATCCGAGGAGGGAGGACCGGGTTGAGCGGCTCTCTGACGAGGAACCGCCCCTTTTTGCGGCTCTGGATCGGCCAGGCAGCCTCTTTCATAGGCGACGCCGTTTCGATGGTCGCGCTTGTGGTGTTGATCGTCCAGATAACGGGCAGCGCCGCGGCCGTGGGAGGGGCCCTCATCGCCCGCCTTTTGCCGACGCTTGCCAGCCCGTTTTTCGGCGTCCTGGCAGACCGGATGGACAGGCGCATCGTCCTGGTGGCGAGCGATCTGGCCCGGGCGCTCTCCGCGGTCGGGTTGGTATTCGCCCGCGACCTTGCCGCCATCTACGCTTTGATCTTCTTGATGGGGGCGGCCCGCGCGCTGTTTAACCCGACCGTGCGAGCGGCCTTCCCGAGCGTGGTTGGAGAAGGGGACCTTACACGCGCCAACTCCATCGTGAGCGGCACGTTCAGCGTCTCCATAACGATCGGGCCGGCGCTTGGCGGGCTCCTGGTGGCGGGCGTCGGCGTGAATGCGGCTTTCGTGCTCGACGCCGCGACCTTCGTGTTCTCCGCCCTCCTTCTCTCCCGCGTGCCGCTCCCCCGCCCAGAGGCCGAAACCGAGGAAGGTTTTCTTTCGGAGCTCAAGGGTGGCCTGGCCTATCTGGCGGGCGCCCGGCTACCGCTGGCGATGGTGGCCGGCGCCTTCCTCACCGTCCTCGCCACCGACCTTGCGACCCCGGCCGAAGTGTTTCTCGCCAGGGAAACCTTCGCAGCCGGCGACTTCGGGTACGGGCTGCTCGTGGCCTTCTGGGGGGGAGGCATGGTCGCCGGGAGTGTCCTTTTGGGCGTACTCGGCGACAGGGTTCGGCTGCTACCCGTCTACTTCCTGGGCCTCTTCGCCTGGGGCCTCGCGCTCGCGGGAGCGGGGCTTTCCCCTGCCTTCTCCGTGGCGCTGGGCGCGCTGGTCGTCGCGGGCCTCGCGAACGGGATAGACAACGTCGCGACCGACACGATCCTGCAGAAGACGGTGCCCGATGCCCTGCTGGGCCGCGTGTTCTCCGTGCGTTTCGCTGGCTACAGCGCGGCGGAGGCGCTCGCTTTTGCTTCGGGTGGGCTTTTGGTGGACGCTTTCGGGCCCCGCTCCGCCTACGTGGTAGCCGGCTCGGCCACCGTCGTCGCCGGCGTGCTCGTCCTGCTCCTCGTAACCCCCGCGCTCCCGGCGGCGTCCAAGAACACGTCGGACGAACGACCGACCTGAGCGGCTGATCCCGCCACGTTCCCCGGCGATGGCGGCGCGTGGGGTTGGTGGCAGTTTGCGCCATATGCAGCTAAGGTGATGCCCTCTGGACCCGACAGCAAGAGGAGGTGGAACCGTGGCCCGTAGGTGCTGGTGACCCAGGCAGGTTGATAGCCATCCGAGCACAAGAAGGTCCGAAAGGAGGTCTGAGCATGGCCCGCAGATGCTGGTAACCCATACTAATCTCGATCTAGTCAAGCGGACGGCGTGAAGAGGGAGGTGGGATCGTATGGCTCGCAGGTGCTGGTAATGGGTAGTTGGTAAGAGATGGATAGGTTTGCGTTCCGGCCGTGTACGGGACCCGCCTCATGTGCGAGAATGTCACATTATGGAAGCAGGTTCCGTACCGGACGGATCGAACCCGAGCGCAACGCGCCTTGGGACTTACGTGGGGGCCCTGGCGATCCTCGCTGCCGTGCTCGCTGCCACCTGGATCTACTGGTACGGTTTGGAGCTTTCCCCTCGCATCCTGGTTGCGACTGCGCTCCTCGCCGGCGTCGCGCTTTTGGGCGATGTTCTCTCCGTGCGCGTGAGCGGCCAGGCGGAGGTTGGTACCTGGGACATCGCCCTCGTGTTGGCGGTCGCGGCAGCGGGACCCACTTGGGCGGCCTTGGCGGCCGTCCCCGCCGCCCTGTTCGTGGGGGGACGGGATCGGCTCCGCGTCGTCTACGAGGTGGGCAAGAGCTTCGTCATCGTCTACCCGGCCGGGATCGTGTTCTCTTCCGTGTCCGGGCCGCTGCTAGTCGATGTCTCCCGTCCCCCGGCCGCCGTCTTCTACGGCACGCTCGCAGCCGGCGTGACCCTGGTGGTGAGCAACGAGACGATCAACTGTGGCATGTTCTGGGTCAAGTACGGACAGCCGCCGCGAGAGACGTGGGAAGAGGTCATGCGGCCGTACCTGGCCTCCGACGTCGCCAACGTGCTGACAGCGGGACTGGGTGCTCTGACGCTGGCCGTCTACGGTCCGATGGCGGCGGCGGTGGTTGTTGCGGGTGCCATCGTGAGCCGGGCGTTGGCGCGCCGCTCCCGGGAGCAAGTCGAGAAGATCCGAGGTCAACACGAGCGGATCAAGTCTTTGGAAGACACGCTGACAGCCTCCAACGCGACGTTCGGCACCATGATGGTCCAAGAGATGGGTCGCAAGGACGGCTACACCCATCGGCACGCCACCGCGACCTCCGTCTACGCCGCCGACCTGGCCCGCGAAATGAAGCTCGACGATGCCCGCGTCAAGCGCCTGCGCCTGGCCGGGCTGCTGCACAACATAGGCATGTTCGGGCTGCCAGAGGAACTGTTGCTGAGCGCGGGAAGGCTCAACTCCGTCGCCCAGCATCAGGTCGCCGAGCATCCCGTCCGCGGGCAGACCGTGCTCGGCGCCGTGCCCGAATACGAGGAGATGGCCTCGTGGGTACGCTGGCACCATGAGAGGCCCGATGGGCGCGGCTACCCGGACAAGCTGAGGGACGCCTGGATCCCCCTCGAAGCCAAGATCCTCGCCGTCGCGCAGGCTTACGCCGCCATGGTCCTAGACGGACCGCGGCGGCCCGGCATGGACCCGGCCCAGGCACGCCGGGAGATGGGCGAGGGCGTCGACACGCAGTTCGACGGGCTTGTGGTACGAGCCTTCTTGCGCATCCTCGACACGGAGACCGAGGGGTACAGGATGGCAGACGACCACCGCTTCGCCTTCATGGCCCACGATGGTCGGGGGGATTTCGGGTCCGACGGAGGCCGCGGGCGCACCGCGGCGCCTTAGTGACCGGCGCACGCTCCAGCGCACCCACGAGGCCCGGGCCGGAAGCGGGCCTGATCCGCCTCTCCCTCGCGGCGATGGTTCTGCTGTGCCTGATCCGGTGGTGGTCCTTCGACATCGCCCCATGGGCCTACCTGGCCGCGGTCTCCGGTTTGATCTTCGGCTCGCTCCTGATCGTATGGCCGAGGGCCTTCGCCCGGTGGAGGTTCGCGCGCGTGGCGGCGGACGCGCTCGCCGTGAGTATGCTGGTTGCGGACACCGGGGGGGGCGACTCCCCCTTTTTTCCGCTGTATTTTCTGGCGGCGCTCTCCGTGGCGGGGTTCGCGGTCCGGGCAAGGGGCAGCACCCGCGTC
>CAXTDD010000014.1:0-15350 GCA_964242955.1 uncultured Rubrobacteraceae bacterium
CTAGCACCAACAAAACGACGAGCACGAGGGTGACCCAGGCGTCGGCTACGAAGACGCCGCGCACCCCGACCACGCGCCCGGCGGCGAGGCCCGCGACGCCCGCGCCCACCGCGCTCCCCACACCGCCGAAAACGACGACGAGGAACACGAAGGTGAGCCAGGCCAGGTAGGAGTTCGGGCCGAAGGCATAGATCAGGGACAGCGCCACGCCCGCCGCCCCGGCGGTCGCGAAGGCGAGGCCAAAGGCAACGGCGTTGACCATTCCGATGTCTATGCCGGAGAGCGCGGCGCCTTCCCTCTCCTGTTGCACCGCGCGCACCGCCCTACCAGTGTAGGTGTGGCGCAAAAATAGGTAGGTAGTGGCGAGAACGACCACCGCAAGCACGGCTGCTACCGCCTGGCCTCCCGGCACTGCCACCCCGGCCAGGCGGAGCGTCGTCTCCGTGTAGGGTGTGTCGAGCACCTTGGGATCAGCGGAAAACAGCTCGACCATCGCATTCGCAAGCACGGTCGCCACGCCGAAGGTGAGCACCAGCGAGGCGAACTCCGGGTTGCGGGTCCGCGCGAAGAGCGGCCTGACGAGCAACGCATGGAACCCCACGCCGATCAAGAAAAAGGCCGGCAAGATCGCCGCGAGCGCGACCAGGGGGTCCACGCCGAGCAAATCGTTGGCGTAGTAGCCCAGGTACGCGGCCAGGACGGCGAACGCCGTGTGGGAGACGTTGATGACGCCTCCCGCCCCCCAGGCGAGGCTGAGCCCCACGCCGAGGATGGCGTAGGCGAAGCCAGCTAGTATTCCGCTGACGATGCCCTGGACCAGTTCGACGGTCATCCTGCGGCGGGGTAGACCGGAGCGGCCGTCTGGACGTTTTGGGGCCAGACGAGGGTTGCGTTGCCGTCTTGCACCTGGATCAGGTACTGATACTGTTCGGGAAGCCCGCGCTCATCGAAACTAAAGGTCCCGCCGATGGTCGGAACCTCGTTGTTGCTGAGCCAATCCCGGATGGCGTCTTGCTCCAGGGAGCCCGCGCCTTCCACCCCGGCCTGCAGCGACTGCATCCAGGCGTAGCCGAACATGAAGTACGGGGGCGCTTTCGGGGTATCGTACCGCTCCTCTGCCAGCCGGTTGACGCGATCCACGCCCTCGAACGGGAGGTCTGGGTGCATGGCGGTACCCGAGAACACGAGGTTGCCGTCCTCACCCAGCTCCTCCTCCCAGCTCGGGATCAGGGTGCCCGCGCCCTGCAGGACGGCCATTGGCCGGTAATCCACGGACTCTATGGCCCTCATGGTTTGGACGCCGTCCTCAAAGAAGCCGTTCGCGAAGAACAGGTCCGCGTCCGACTGCTTGGCGCGGGTGACAAGCGACTCGGCGGACGCGAGCGGCAGGTCGTAGCGCTCGTCCATCACGACTTCGATGCCCCGCTCCTCGAGTTCGCGTACCGAACCTTCTCTTATCGCGTCGCCTATAGGATTGTTAATGGTCATCAGTGCCGCCGTCTCCGGCCACTGCTCCCTCGGCTGCGAGTCCAGCCAGTCGAAAAAGCCGTCGTACCACCACTGACCCATGAGCGGCGGCGCCCCGAAGGAATACCGGAAATCCTGCTCGAATGACTGCAGTTGACCACCCATCGAGACGTAGACCATCTGGTTCTGCTCGGCCACGGACATCTGCGCGGCGACGGAGTCCCCCGGATAGCCGCCGGACAGGAGGTCTACACCCTCCTGGTTGATCGACCTTTGGAGCAGCGAGACGGCCTGCGAGGGATCGGAGCGATCGTCCCGGATCGAAAGCTCGACGGGACGTCCGAGGAGACCGCCGTTTTGGTTGACCTCCTCCGCCCAGGCTTCGTATCCGTCGCGGACGTACACGCCGGTTTCGCCGTACACTCCCGAGAGCGGCAAGGAGCCGCCGATGACGATGGGTTCGTCAGAGGAGGACTCGCCCCCCGACGTATCATCGCTGGCTAGCCCGCACCCGCACAGGACCGCTCCGAGCAACGTCGCCATGAGCGCGAGCAGCGCCCGACTTTTCTTGTTCATCGCTCCTCCGTTTCGTCTTCCCTTTCCCCGTGGAACCCCCGGGTCCACCACCGACTCGATCGCGAGACGAAGACGGGCCGTGGTCAGCCCCGCCGCACCCTCGGTACCGTCCGGCACGCATGCTCCGTAGGGCTTTTGATGCTCGCGCAGCACATCTCCAGCGCCGCTGTCTCTCCTTTCGGTGCGTTTACTGAACCGGACGTGCGCCGGTCCCTCTGCTCCCCTCGCGGACCGTCGCGAGCAGGAGCCCTCCCAGCATCGCCAGGTTCTTCAGGAAATGGATCTTCTGCATGGTGCGCGTCTCTCCCTCTTCCTTCCAGAACGGGTGGCCGACGAGCGTGGTCAGGACCAGCGAACCGGCCAAAACCGCGGCGGCCGTACGGGGCGCTATTCCGAGTGCCAGCATCCCGCCTGCGAGCATCATAACTACACCGTTTGCTCGGACCGAAAGATCCGGGTACGGGATGCCCGCATCTTCGAGGAGCTTCGCCCGTATGCCCGGCTCCCTTGCAGCGGCAGAGCCGCCATGGACAAACACGGTCGCCAGAGCCGCTCGGCCCAGGATCTTCGTTGCCTTCGTTGTGTACAGGAGTAACTCCCTTTTACGGTTTTGCAGAACGTCGAAAGGTCTGTCGGCTGTAGACGGTGCGCCGCTCCAGCGTCATGACCCAGGGCTCCAACGGCCGCTAGGCATTCTCTTCCTTGTCGGACTCCGCGATCATCGCCGGGGCTTCCTTGCGCTACACGACGGCGATCTACAGCGGCGCTCGCAGGTCGTAGTCCTCTGGCGGCCACTCGCCGGAGAAGGCCCTCCGGTGTATCTCTTCCACCGAAGATCCGGCGTTGCGGGCCTCGATCATCTTCTCCGGGTCCACCGGTGTTCCTACCGGGTCAGCGGCGAACTCTGGCGAGCTCTGCATGTACTCCTTGGACCTCTGCCAGTCGCCGAAGTTGTCGTGCTGAAGCTCGACGCTGTTGCCGTCGGGATCGGCGTAGTAGAAGGAGGTCGTCATCCCGTGGTCGAGGGTGGCGTGTGGGACTATCCCCCTTGCCTTGAGTTTGGCGAAGGTGCCGAGCAAGTCGTCTATGGAGTCGTACTCGAAGGCCATATGGTGCATGCCGCAGTGGTAGAGCTTGTCGGGGTCGTCCCTGAGCGCATCCGAGGAGAACAGGGCAATGCGGTGATTGGCACCGTCGTTGGTGATCCAAGCCCCGAACGGCAACTGGAAGGTCACCTCCGTGCCCAACACTTCCCCGTACCAGTCGATCAACTCCTGAAGCCTCGTGGTCTTGAGGTTGACATGATGCAGCCTGGGTCCGGCACCTGCCTCGTCTCTTGCGGACATGGTTCATCTCCTTTCCCATTTCACGCTTTCCCACTGGACCAAGTGTGAACACTTTGCTTGGCCGTGTCAAGCATCTAAGGAGAAATATCTGTACAATTAAGGTATTAGCTACCGATTTCGTGTATACGTCCAGCACGTTAGTGTTTACACTACTGGATATGGCCGAGGACAAAGCTGGTATGTGAACCGCCGCGAGGGTTGGAGTCGAAGACCATGACCGATAAAGACACGCAGATGCGTGAAGGCAGTAGGGCTGCGAACGGCCAAGATGGGGCCAGGCAGAGTGTCAGGCTGGTGCATGGGAAGGTGCGCCGGGCCATCCTCTCGGGCGAGATACCGGCAGAGAGCGTGTTGTCGCAGGTGCGGCTTGCGGAGCAGTTGGGCGTGAGCCGAGGGCCCTTGCGGGAGGCCCTAAGGCTGCTGGAGCGTGAAGGACTGATCGAGTCGGAGGTCAACCACCGCGTGCGGGTCACCCCGCTATCCGTCCCGGACTTGGAGCAGCTCTACGCCATAAGGATACAGCTAGAGGCGCTAGGAGCGCGTCTGACCGTTCCGACGCTCGGGGAGGAGGAACTCGCCGGTTTGGAGCGGTGTCTGGAGCGTATGCAGGGATATGCGGATAGGGGAGATTTCGAGGGATGGGAGGGGCCCCACCGTGAGTTTCACGCCGCGATAGTGGCGCGCTCCGGAGAGAGGCTGGTTTCAATGATCTCGGAGCTCTATGACCACGCAGAGCGCTACCGGAAAGCTGTTATGCTGCAAACCTCGCGAGCGTGGGACAGGAGCATAGCCGAGCACCGGGACATACTGGAGCTTTGCAAGGAGAAGGATCCGGTCGCCGTCGCCGAGCGCCTGGCCCGTCACTACTCCGTCATGGCTCTGACCCTAAGCGCCGCCATATCGCCCGAGCACGAGCCCTCTGCCGTGCGGGCCGCCTTGCAGATGGTCGTGCGCGCCTAAGCGGCATGTCGTAGGTGTCCGCGTGCGGCCCACGCCAAAGGGAGGAGATCTCGATGCCGACCACCGCCCGATCAGACAGGGAAGATCGGGGACCATCCAAGACCACCGTAGTCGACGTGAACGTCTTCGACGACGGTACCCCGACCGGTCTCGTCACCGTCATCGTAGATGGAGATCGGACCGGAAGGGATGAGAGCGATGCGCAGGGAGTCGTTGATGGAGGTGGGAATCCGATCGACACTCACGTCCACTTGCACCGCCGCGGAAATCTTGAGCCACTATCTTCCTGGCGGGTAATTACCGTTCTGGACATGGCAACTTGGTCACCTGAACTAGTAGCGTCGGTCCAAGGTGTCGCCGGACTTACCGTTATCCGTGGCTTCGGAGTTGCGGTGCTCGGGGGGCCGGGCGAGCCGAGCGTCCGGACCGCCTGAAGCGATGTTTACCGACTACCTCGACCGCGGATCGCGACACAGCCCGGATGGGGTGTGCGTCGTCCGTCACGACGGCAGCTCTGGATTCATCTACCGCGAGTTCGTCGCGCTAACCCACCGCGTCGCGTTGGGCATCCGGGCCCAGGGGTTAGGACCGGATGCCAAAATCGCCGTTCTCGGCCCTAACAGCCCGATGGCGCTGGCCTGCGTCGTCGGGATCATCCGATCGGGTGCCAGCTGGGTGTCGCTCAACCCACGGTCAGAGACCGCTGAGTTGAGCCGGTTCATCGACCTGGTCGGTTGCGACTACGTGCTATGCGACGAAGCCGTCGCCGACCGTGCCGAGCTCTTGATCGAAGGCAGCGAGTGCCGCCCGTTGGCGGTCTCGTTCTCCGGCGACGGCCCGCACGGCGCGTTTGAGGGTTGGCTCGGCCCGGCCGGCTCCCAGGCTCCCCGCCCGCCCTATCGCCCAGAAGACCCCACGATGATCATCGGCACGGGCGGCACGACCGGCGCGCCCAAGGCCGTGTGCATCACGTCGCGCATGTTCATGGCTATGTGCATGGCCTTCGAGGCCCACGCGCCCGAGCCGACGCCGTCCGTCTACGTGATGGCGACGCCGATGACGCACGCGGCGGGCGTGACGGCTTTCCCTACCCTCGGGCACGGGGGCACCGTCGTGGTGCACGACGGCGTCGTGCCCGAGGCGATATTCGACTCGATCGAGCGCCACCACGCAACGCGTCTGTTCCTTCCGCCGACCGCGCTTTACACGCTGCTGGCGCATCCAACCGTTCGCCAGAGGGACTTCTCGTCCCTGCGCCACTTCTTCTACGCGTCCGCACCGATGTCGGCAGACAAGCTCGCCGAGGCGCTCGAGGTCTTCGGCCCGGTGATGACCCAAACTTTTGGGCAGGCCGAAGCACCGATGATCTGCACCTTTATGGGGCCCGACGAGCACGCCGAGGCAGTTGCCGTTCCCGAGCTGCGGGGTCGACTCGCGAGCTGCGGGCGTGCTGCTTTGAACACGGCCGTAGAAATCATGGCGGAGGACGGCGCGCTTTTGGGCGCCGGCGAGCGGGGCGAGATCGTCGTGCGCGGCGATCTCGTAATGCAAGGCTACTACGACAATCCGCAGGCAACCTCGGGAACCGTCCGGCCCGGCGGTTGGCACGGCACCGACGACATAGGTTACCGTGACGAGCAGGGGTACTTCTACATCGTCGATCGCAAACGCGACATGATCATCTCCGGCGGGTTCAATGTGTTTCCTAGCGAAGTGGAGCGCGTGATCTGGTCCCACGAGGCTGTGCTCGACTGTGCCGTTATCGGCGTCCCGGACGAGAAATGGGGTGAGGCGGTGACCGCGGTCGTCGAACTAAAACGCGGCCACGACGTCGGCGAGCGAGAGCTGATATCTTTGTGCAAGCAGCGCCTCGGTAGCGTCCAGGCACCCAAATCTGTACGCTTCCGCGAGCTTCCCCGGAGCGCCAACGGCAAGGTACTCAAGCGCGTCTTGCGTGATGAGCACTGGGCGGGACGCGAACGCTTGGTTTAGCGTCGCCAAGCTCCGCAGGTCCTGTCGATAATGCCTGACGCGGGGCGGCGCCGCCGGTCCGGCAGGGACGGTGTTAGCTTGGTGGGGTCCGGCGGCTGGGCGGGACCAAAGTTCGAGAGCTCCTGTCAGTAGGCCATGGGTCGTCGGGAGGTTGTCCCTTCCAGCGTACCTGGCCCAACCATCCCTGATAAGTCGTTTTACGATGACGACCACCTCCGAGAGGGCCGCCCGGGAGCCTACGCCGCTGCCGGGGCGAGCGACCGAATGGCGTCGAGGTCGGGGGCCGGGAGCGGCGAGTTCGTGGCGGTCGGCGGGATGCGACGGACCCGGGCGCTGTGCCACATCTGGCGATGGTCACCGGAGGTGCCAGTCGCGCCGTGTTCCACGTGCACGGTGCTAGGGCGTCTCGCTGTTCACGGTAGCGCTTCCGGCCGATCTCGTCCCGCTTTGCCCCGCGTCGTCGACATGGGCTTGGTAGGTCTCCGTGAGAAGGTAGGTGCACGTTAGGGAGATTGCGCATAAGAGGGCCATGTATCCGCCCAGGACCCACGTGGACCCGAAGTAGGCGAGCAGGGCGGTGGCCAGCACCGTGGCAAGGCCTCCACCGAACACGGCCCCGATCTGGACGCCCAGGGAGGCCCCAGAGTAGCGCACGCGCGTGGAGAAGATCTCCGAGTAGAACGCGCCCTGAGGACCGTACATCATGCTGATGAACAGCTGGCCGATGGTGAGGGCGAGGACGAGGGTGAGGAAAGACGCAGTATTCACCAGCGGCCAGAACACGAAGAGCGAATAGATTCCCAGAAGCGCGGCGCCCGCCATGTAGAGGCCACGTCGACCGTACCTGTCGGACAAGGCAGCGAACCATATCGCCGCCGGTATCGAGACGGCAGAGGAGATCAACACCGCGGACAGCACCACGGTTTGGGACAAGCCCAGAGTGTCGGGGTTCGTGGCGTAGGCGGTGATGAAGGCGATAAAGACATAGAAGGTGGCGTTGGCGGCGACATAAGCACCGCCGGCCAGAAGCACCTCTTTAGGCTGGTTACGCAGCACTTCGAGGATCGGGGACCTCTCCGTTCTTTCGGCCTCGATCTCTGCGCGCGCCTCCCGAACACTCTCTTGTTTCTCCTCGGCCCTCTCCTCGGCGGCCGTCTCTTCCTTCGCCTCCTTGACCTCTACGAGGTGCCGGAAGGCGGGAGTGTCCTCCAACCGGAACTGGATGTAGATCCCGAGGCCCACTAGCAAGACGCTCAGGAGGAAAGGTATCCTCCATGCCCAGGCGACGAGCGCCTCCGGGGAGACCAACGCCGTGATGATCAGGAAAAGCACGTTAGCGAGGATTACACCCACGTAGACGCCCACCTGGGCGAAGCTGCCGTAGAAACCCCGTTTGTCCCGCGGGCAGCTTTCGGTGACCAGGAGCACGGCCCCGCCCCACTGCCCGCCGATAGCGACCCCCTGCGCGAAGCGCAGCACGATCAGCAGCAGCGGGGCTGCGACCCCAATGACGGCGTACCCCGGTAACAATCCGATCAAGGCCGTGCACAGTCCCATAACGACCAGCGCCACGAACAGCGCCTTCTTGCGACCTGACCTATCCCCGAAGTGCCCGAAGACGACGCCGCCCACCGGCCGAGCGACGAAGCCGACCGCAAACGTGCTGAACGCCGCGAGCTGGGCCACCAGCGGTGGCAGCCCTTCCGGGAAGAACAGCGTCGGGAAGACCAGCGCCGCCGCCGTCCCGTAGATGAAGAAGTCGTACCACTCGATACTCGACCCGGCGAGACTCGCCAGGGCGACCTTTACGATGCTCCTCTCCGGGGCCTGCTGCGTGGTCCCCGCGCTGACGCTAGACATCCGTGCCTCCCATTGCTCCTCCTTTTCCCAACGTCCTTACGGTGCTGGGATCGCCTGCTGCCACACCCCTCCGTGCTTCGTCACCGCGCTTTTCCCCGAGATTCGCGCTCGGACGGGCACCCGTCTCCGTTTCCGGTTCGACGCGTCGGGCGAGGCCGGCGCGCCCGGGCGCGCCGGCCTCGGTCATTCCCAAAGCAGCGCCTCCATCGCCGTCCGGTTCAATCGTCGAGCCGCTCAATGATCGTGCCGTTGGCCAGGCCGCCGCCTTCGCATATGGTCTGCAAGCCGTAGCGACCGCCGGTGCGCTCCAGTTCGTTCAGCAAGACCGTCATCAGGCGAGCACCGGTCGACCCTAGGGGGTGGCCAACGGCTATCGACCCCCCATTCACGTTGGTCTTCTCCGGATCCGCGCCGGTCTCATGCTGCCAGGCGAGCACGACGCTGGCGAACGCCTCGTTGATCTCGAAGAGGTCGATGTCTCCCATAGAGAGGCCGGCGCGCTCGAGCGCCTTGCGCGTCGCGGGTATGGGGCCCGTGAGCATCATCACGGGATCGGTTCCGGCGAGGGAGAAGGAGACGAAGCGAGCCCGCGGCTTGAGGCCTAGCCGCTCCGCTGTCCCTCGCTCCATGATCAGCAACGCTGCCGCGCCGTCACTTATCTGCGAGGAGTTGCCGGCCGTGACGACGCCCACCGGGTCGAAGACGGGTTCGAGGGATGCCATCTTTTCCAGGCTGGCGTCGAACCGGATGCCCTCGTCCCGATCGAGCTTCTCGACAAAGCTGTCCTCGTGCTCGACGGGGACCGGGGCCATCTGGCTATCGAAGCGGCCCTCTTCGGTGGCGACGGCGGCCCGTCGATGGCTTTCCAGGCCGAACCCGTCCAGCTGCTCGCGGCGAAGGTCCCACTCCTTGGCTACCAACTCGGCACTCAGACCCTGATTTACGAGTTCCCCGTTGTACCTGCGGTTCGTGCGCTCGCTGTAGTAGCGTCCCGGCTTGCTGCCCTCGAAGGCATCTCCCAGAGGCACCCTGGTCATGGACTCCACACCGCAGGCGACCGCCACGTCGTAGGCCCCGCTCATAACCCCTTGCGCGGCAAAGTGCACCGCTTGCTGGCCGGACCCGCACTGCCGGTCTACGGTGGTTCCCGGAACCGTGTCAGGAAAACCGGCGCTCAAGATCGCGTTGCGGGCCACGTTCATGCTCTGCTCTCCCACCGACAGAACGCAGCCCGCTATCACGTCATCGATCAGGTCCGGTTCGATGCCCGCGCGCTCGACCAGGGATGTCATGGTGTGCGCCAGCAAATCCGCCGGATGCCAGTCTTTGAGCATACCGCCGCGTCGTCCGACCGGCGTGCGGACCGCGTCGACGATAACCGCTTCCTTCATCTCCTTCACAAGATCCTCCTATAAGATAAGCTCGTAGCTTCCGAGTCACGGTCCGGACGGTCGGGGGACTCCAGCCGGCGCGGGCCGGTGATGTGTTCGCGGCTGGCGGTTCTCTCGGCGCCGGTACGATTCCTACTCACGATGCTCCCGGCGCCGCCACGGCGGGTCCTGCACGGTCGCGCAACTTAGACTTGATAATCTTGCCAGCGCCGCTCTTCGGCAGCGGCTCGCAACGGAATTCCACGCTGCGCGGGCATTTGTAGTTCGCGATCAGAGCCCGGCAGTGGGCGGTGAGTCCGTCGGCATCTAGTCGGGAGCCCTCCTCTAGATAGACCACGGCGTGGACCCTTTCGCCCCACTCGCTGTCTTCAACGCCGATCACGGCGCACTCGACCACGGCGGGGTGCTGGTGGATCGCGTTCTCTACCTCGGCGCAGTAAACGTTCTCTCCGCCGGTGACGATCATGTCTTTGAGCCGGTCGACGACGAAGACGTACCCCTCACCATCCATGTACGCGGCGTCCCCGGTGTGCAGCCAGCCGTCCCGAAGGGCGTAGGCGGACAACTCGGGCTGGTTCCAGTAGCCGAGCATGACGTTGTCGCCCTGGCCGCAGATCTCCCCGACCTGTCCGCGCGGGACTTCGCGGCCGTCAACGTCAAGTATGGCGACCTCGCAACCGATGGCCGCGCGGCCGGCGGAGCGGGTCTTGGTCGCGTCCCGGTGTTCGTCCGGTCCGAGAAGCGTCAGTACCGGTGCCGCTTCCGTCTGCCCGCAAGCTTGGAAAAGCCCAACCCCGGGCAACTTCCGCAACGTCCGCGAGATCACCGCGTCGGGCATCGGGGATCCCCCGTACGCGATGGACTCGAGCGAGGAGAGGTCATAGCGCTCGACGTCCGGATGGCTCACCAGCATGTTGATCATGGTGGGGACGAGCACCGAGGCGGTCACCCGATGCTGCCCGATCGCAGCAAGCATTGCCCGGGGTGCGAATCGCGGGATGATGGTGTTGGCGCCACCGGTCAGCGCCATGGCGAACGTGCCCCATCCGTCCGCCAAGTGGAACATTGGTGCGGCGTGGAGGTAGTTAGTCTCTTCGTCCCACCCGAGCGCCGGGATGGTATGGAAGGCGTTGGCGAGCAGACCTTCGTGGCTGTGCATGACGCCCTTGGGCCGCCCCGTGGTGCCGCCGGTGTAGAAGATGCCCGCGAGCCCGTCGTCTCTGCCGGTGGCGGGCTCGACCGGCACGCCGTCCTCGATCAGCGCCTCGTAGTGGGACGTACCCTCCGGCGCCCCTGCCTCCCCGGCGTAGACGACGTGGGCGATCTTTGCGGCTGCGCCGCGCATCTCTGGAACGAGGTGGATGAACTGGTCGTCCACGATAAGGACGGAGGAGCCCGAGTCATCCAGCCAGTAGACGATCTCGGGGATCGCCAGGCGGGTGTTGATGGGCACGAAGACCCCTCCCGCCCAAGGAACCGCAAAGAAGTACTCGAAGTAGCGGTCGCTGTTCAGACCGAGGAACGCGACGCGGTCGCCCGGTTTGGTCCCCAAACGCCGCAACCCATCGGCTAGCCGCGCCACCCGCCCGCCGAGTTCGCCCCATGTGCGCGTTCGTCCGCCGAACCTTGTGGCGATCCCGCCCGCGTTGACCTGGACCGCCCGGCTGATGCACTGGTTTAGTCGCACGTTCTACTCCTTGCGCCTTTGCCCGCCCACGCGTGTGATACCGTAGCGTGTGCATGAACGCGCTCAGCAAAGGTTGGTCGATAGCCGACGTCGATCTCGTACCCCCGCCCGACCTCTCCGGCGGGCGCCGCTTCTCGCGCCGTCAGACCGAGATCCTGGAGAATCTCGAAACCATATTCCTGCGCGAAGGGTTCCGCGACCCGACGATCGGCGACCTCGCGGCCCGTGTGCGCTGCTCGCGCGCTACGCTGTACCTGCTCGCCGACAGTAAGGACGAACTCGTGCTGCTGGTCCTGGACCGTCTGCTCCAGCGCATCGGTCGCAACGCGCGCGCCGTCGTGCGGCAGCACGACGATCCCGTCGATCGGGTCCGCGAGTACCTCTTCGCCTGCGTACTGGAGCTCCGCAAGGCCTCGCTCCCCTTCTCTGAGGACCTGGCCCGGCACGCCATGGCGCGGCAACTTTTCGAGACCCACTACCGTTTCGCCACCCGTTCCATGGAGTTCCTGCTCCGAGAAGGCATAGCCCGCGGCGTATTCCGCGATTTCCCCCCGCGGCTGGCCGCAGAGGTTCTGGACGCATCTGTGGTTCGGATGCACGATCCGGAGATCCAGCGGGCGACCGGCCTGCCTCTGAGCGACGCTTTGTCGGAGACTATCTCCCTTTTCCTCGACGGTCTGCGCGATAGTGAACGGGACCCCGAGTCCGCCTAAACGCCGCCTGAAACCGCTTCGCACGTGTCCACCCTTTGCCCTCGGTCTTGCGCGTACTGTACCAAAAACAGTAATGTAGTACAATTCAAAGTACAGTAAGCTGGCTTCGGTCTGAAGACGATGGGCTAGAAAGCTGCGGCGTCCGGCGGTTGCGGGTTTGGGGAAAACATTCGGCGGACGGGCTGTGGAAGATCGAGAGGAGAAGGGAAGGTCTTGGGTCATGACGCAGCACACAGGCGACGCGCCGCGTATCGGCGCGCACCTTCGGGAATGGGTATCGCTCTACCACAGAGACAGCGTGGCGGTAGCGGAGCTGCTTTGCGACCGCTTCGCTACTGACGGCGGCAAGGTCGCGCTCTTCTACGAGGACGAGGGGGGGCGAGAGGAGAAACTCACCTTCGCCCGTCTAAAGGAGCGCTCGGCGTCTCTTGCTGGTGCGCTCCGAGGGCTCGGCGTGGGCAAGGGGGACCGCGTGGCGACTCTTCTGCCCAAGTCGCCGGAGCTGATGATCACCCTTCTGGGCATATGGCGTCTGGGCGCCGTGCACGTGCCGCTATTTACCGCCCTGGGGTCGGATGCCGTCCGCTACCGCTTGGGCGATAGCGGGACCAAAGTCATAGTCACGAATAAGACCCATAGGGGCAAGATAGAAGACGGTGAGGTGCGCGTCTTGGTCGTCGGAGATGCGTCTGGGAAGGACGTGTCATTCGAAGAAGCTCTGCGCGTGGCCAGTCCGTTCGAGGGGACGGTTTCGGTCTCCGGAGAGGACCCCGTGGTCCAGCTCTACACCTCTGGCACCGAGGGCAACCCCAAAGGTGTGGGCGTGCCCGTCTGGGCGCTAGCCTCTTTCGAAGCGTATATGCGCTTCGGCCTCGACCTGCGTGAGGACGATTTCTACTGGAACGTGGCAGATCCTGGCTGGGCGTACGGGCTGTACTACGGCGTGATCGGACCACTCCTGCTCGGAAGGTCCACGCTGTGGGTGAATGCACCGTTTGAGCCGCAAAACGTCTACCGCGTCATCCGAAAATACGGCGTGACCAATCTCGCGGCCGCCCCGACCGTTTACCGGGCCCTACGGGCCGCGGTTGAGGAGGGAAGCGGGGGTGCGGGGTTTGCGGTGGTTGGGGGGGGGGGGGGGTGGGGGTTGCGCGTCGCATCCAGCGCGGGGGAACCTCTAAATCCCGGCGTTATCGAGTGGGCCGAAGCGGCGCTGGAGGTCGAGATCCGGGATCAGTTTGGCCAGACAGAGTTGGGGATGGTGATAAACAACCATCACCACCCGGACCTCGCGCTCCCGCTGCGGCCGGGCTCGATGGGCACGACGATGCCAGGCTACCGGGCCGCCATCGTGGGCGAGGATGACCAGGAGCTTGGCCCGGAAGAAGAGGGACGGCTCGCAATCGACACCGAGGATTCCCCGCTGTTCTGGTTCGGCGGCTACTACAAGGATCCCGGGCGCACGTCGGAGCGCTTCTCTGAGGGTGGACGCTACTACTTCACCGGCGACTCGGCGACCCGCGACGAGGACGGCTACTTCTTCTTCAGCGGGCGCGGGGATGACATCATCCTCTCGGCCGGTTACCGCATCGGTCCCTTCGAGGTGGAGAGCGCGCTTATGGCGCACCCGGCGGTAGCCGAGGTCGCGGTGGTGGGCAAGCCGGACGAGCTGCGCGGGGAACTGGTAGTGGCTTTCGCGGTGCTCTCCGGCGGACGTCAGCCCTCGCAAGAGTTGGGCGAGACGTTGCAGGAGCACGTCAAGTCCAAACTCGCGGCACACGCGTACCCGCGCGAGGTCCACTTCCGCGAGGAACTGCCCAAGACGCCGAGCGGCAAGATCCGGCGATTCCTGCTGCGCAGCGAAGCCGGGCACGTCCGTTCAGGAGGTCAAACCCAGCGGACCGGGCCGTAAACTCCGTGGCTCCCAGGCGTGCTTGGCGTGACAGCGAGTCGGGCCCGGAGGGAGTACGGGCCATCGGGCACGATCCCGTGCGACCCCACGCTTTTCTGCAGCGGTTGCCTCAACCTTGTGTCACGCGCTCGATGGTTGGCGTCCCGAGCCTATATACCGGACTACGGGCGAGCAAAGACGAGAACGGTCTTTGCTGGCAGCCTCGACGATTTCGCAGGTAAGGGGATTGAAGGTGGCCGAGAGGGTTGTGGTACTCGGGGCGGCGCGGACGCCGTTCGGCAGGTTCGGCGGGGCGCTCTCGCCGCTCGCGGCGACGGAGCTCGGGGGCGCGGCGATCCGGGAAGCCGTCGATAGGTCGGGGGTCGAGGACCGCGAGATAGGCCACTCCGTCTTCGGGATCGTGGTGCAGGCGGGGGTCGGACAGATCCCCTCCAGGCAGGCGAACTTCCGCGCGGGCCTGCCTTTCACGCTGACGACGGAGACCCTCAACCAGGTCTGCGCCTCGGGCCTGAGGAGCGCGACGCTGGCGGAGACCATGATCCGGGCCGGTGACTGCGACGTGGTCCTGGCCGGCGGCATGGAGAGCATGTCCAACAACCCCTACCTGCTCCCGAAGGCCCGCTGGGGCGCCCGCATGGGCGACATGCCGGCCCTCGACTCCATGATGCAGGACGGCCTGCTCGACGCCTTCGAGCACGTCAACATGGTCCGCTTCGGCACCGACGGCGCGAAGAAGTTCGGCATCTCCCGCGAGGACCAGGACGCGTGGGCGCTCCGCAGCCACCGGAGGGCCACGGCGGCCACCGACGAGGGTAAGCTGGCGGAGGAGACTGCGGGCGTCAAGGTGCCGGGGAAGGGGGGACAGGTGACGTTCGTCGAGCGCGACGAGTCGATCCGGCGCGACACGACCCCCGAGAAGCTGGCATCCCTCAAGCCCATCGACGAGGACGGCACCGTGACCGCGGGCAACGCCCCGGGCGTCACCGACGGGGCGGGCGCGCTCGTCTTGGCCTCGGAGGCGTTCGCGAGGGGGCGAAACCTCGAGCCGCCGGGCACCATCGTCGCGCACGCCAAGGTCGCCGAGGGGCCGCCGGACCTGCTCACGGTCCCCGGC
The DNA here is from genome assembly GCA_964242955.1 of uncultured Rubrobacteraceae bacterium. Lineage (GTDB taxonomy): Bacteria > Actinomycetota > Rubrobacteria > Rubrobacterales > Rubrobacteraceae > Rubrobacter_D. The sequence continues at coordinate 15,019 of CAXTDD010000014.1, forward strand.
AACGCCGGCAAGAAGGCGCTGGAGAAGGCCGGGTGGAAGGCGGAAGACCTGGATCTCGTGGAGATCAACGAGGCTTTCGCGGGCGTGGCGATCCACTCGACCCGCACCCTGGGCGTGGACCCAGAGACCGTGAACGTGAACGGCGGGGCGCTCGCGCTGGGGCACCCGGTCGGGGCGAGCGGGGCGCGCATCCTCGCGACGCTGCTCTTCGAGCTGCGGCGTCGGGGCGGCGGCAGGGGGCTCGCGGCGATCAGCTCCGGCGGCGGGCAGGGCGACGCGGTGCTGGTGGAGGGGGAGGCGCTTGGCCGCTACGGAGAAGATCCCGGTCGTGG